>CAZDFM010000010.1:7836-13747 GCA_964504465.1 uncultured Pseudobdellovibrionaceae bacterium
CAACATCGAAAAAGAATATTTGGTTTGGCTTGATCGAGACATCACCGAGCGGCATCTCGCGATCATGAACTCGGGTCTTACGATGGACGGTAAAAAACTAAAACCAATGCATATTGAAATTCTCGCGCCTCAAAAGATTCGTATGATTTTAAAAGAAGGTAAAAAGCGACAAATTCGTAGGGTGTGCGAAATCGCTGATCTCAGAGTGACTTCACTCCAAAGAGTGCGTGTAGGGCGAATTCGACTAGGTAACTTGCCTGAGGGCCAGTGGCGCTTTTTAACTCAAGACGAATATTTTTAGACGTGAATCCGAGCTTCTTGATTTGCGTTAAGCCAACGATTTCTAAGCTGCTGTAGGGCTTCAATTTCGCTGTCTGTGAATTCCGCCTGCTTTCGAAGCTCGGTTTGAATGGGCTCGAGCCTTCTTGGAATTCGCCTAAAGAGCGAATTGAGTCTTTGTGAAAAGTCGTCTTGCGGATTGAGCTTTTGGTTTTTGCAGATCTCGCGGTACCAGAGCGAGCCAAACTGAACATGTGCTATTTCTTCGCGGTGAATTCTCTCAACTACTTTTAGGATCGGCCCCTCACCCATTCCACGAAGTCTTCTTAGCAAAGTCTCTCCGGCATCTAGGCCCGATCCTTCAAGGTATCTGTGAACTATGAGGATTCGATCAAGCAGGCTATCATCTTGATGTACCGATTGCCAAAGTGCTAAATGCACCGGATAGGTACCCCAAGGCTTACCTAAGATATCAAGTACCTCAAGACAGTCTTGAAGGTGTTCGGACTCTTCGATTGCAATGTGTGCGAGCTGTTCTTTAAAAGCTTGAGGTGCCTCGGGATATTCACACAGTGTGCGAAATGCGAGCTCCATGGCCTGAAGTTCTATGCTTGCGAGGTCGTGCATTAAACGACTTTGGCCCTCGAGCGAGCCGATTCCTTTTTTAGCGGGCAGATCTTTAATCGCGACAACTTCGAGATCTCGGCCTGGCCGTAGCGGGACCCGAAACTCTTCACCTCGCAATATCCGATGACAGGCCGATTCAACCTGGGCTATTTTGGCCCTCGCTTTAGAAGTGAATAACGGATTGTGTGAGATCTTGCCAAGTTCGGTTGATTTTGATCGAATAGGGTCTGAAAACTCTGAAAAATTCATCGGGGCAAACCTCGTGAAATCAACTGTCGGGCTTATACTAAAGGATACGTATGGGAAAGCAATGGAAGAAGGACGGCAAGGCCGGCGCTTCGGCAAAAAAAGGATTGGTATTTACAAAACTCGCCCGCGAAATTCAAGTGGCGGCAAAGTTAGGTGGTGCTGATCCCGAAGGCAACTCCCGCTTAAAAATTGCGATTGCAGCCGCAAAAAAAGCATCCTGCCCGAATGACACAATTGAACGCTCAATCAAACGTGGCGCCGGTTTGCTGGACGACGCAGCGGCCATCGAAGAACTCACTTACGAAGGCTATGGCCCACACGGCGTTGGAATTATGGTGGAGTGCCAAAGCGACAACAAAGTAAGAACAGTTGCTGATATTCGAATTATCTTTAAAAAGAATGGTGGAAACTTAGGTGAATCCGGCGCGGTTCAGTGGATGTTTAACCGCGTTTCAATGGTTGAAGGTACTAAGGCCGGCGTTGGCGATGTCGAAGAAGAAGCGATTGAAGTTGGGGCCAACGATGTCGAAAAAGACGAAGATGGAGTGACCACTTTTTACGGAAACCCCGAAGATTTAGAAGCCATTCGAAGCGCACTTGTCTCTCGTGGTTGGGATATCACTGTGGCCGAGCTTTCCTACAAGGCAAAAGAAACCACCACTTTGACTGATGAACAAAAAGCTGAAGTCGTGGAGCTACTTCAAGATCTTGAAGATAACGATGACACTTCAAAAGTTCACGCGACGATCGCTTAGAAAAACGGGTTACTTTTTTTGACTGAGTAAAAAGTTAAAAGCTGTCGCGTAGTACTGAATTTGCTTAAGCATCGAATAAAAACCATTGGCTCGGCTTGGAGAGAGGTGGCTTTTAAAGCCCAACTTTTCGATAAACTCAGGCGAAGTCGTAAGAATCTCGGGCGGCGAGGCATTTGAGTAAATTCTAAGCAGAACACTGACTAAGCCCTTTACAATAAGAGCATCTGAATCAGCCTGAAAGACCACTTTGCCGTTATCATCTAAACGGGCTTGAATCCAAACTTGGGACTGACACCCTTTTACCTTTAAGTCTTCGGTCTTTAACTCTTCAGGAAATACGGGCAGTTTTTTACCCAAATCAATCAGATGCTTATACCGGCCTTCCCAGTCGGGAAACTGCTCGAATTCATGGACAATCTGGCTTACGCGCTCATTTAAACTCATAAGGACTTTATTAAGCTAAGGGCCTAAAATAGCAAGCTTTTGAGGGAACTACCTGCGTGAAAGCGCTGTAAAGAGTTTCGACAGCTGACAGGCCGAGTTTGGCCGTATCTTACTTTTGCGCGATTGACTGCCTTGTTAGTCGCGCGAGCTCTATTTTTAGCCAATAATTTCAACGAGATATCCGGTTACCCTGGGCGGGCTACTGGCCTCTCCCTTGCTCTCTATAAAAGCAGGAGGGATTTATGAAAGCCTTATTATTAGTACTCAATGTGATCTTCTGTTTGGGTCTCAGTACCCAAGCCTTGGCGATGAATGTAACTCGAGCACCGAACAGCGAGACTAAGACCCTTACAAAAGAAGCCACCTGCCGTTATATCTCAGGCGATATCGGAACCATCATTGGGCGTGGCTCATCAAAAAATGCAGCCTTTGCTGACGCGGCAGAAAAATGTTTCGACCGGCGCGTTCAGATGTATGAACAAGTTCGTCAGGCCACTGTTGACATGGACCGCGGACAAGATTTCATCGACAGCTGCGCTAACATCACCTGCTCTTAAATAAATTCAATTCACTAATTTACTTGTTTGTCTGACCCCGGCTTCAAAATGCTGGGTTCCTTTTGTCCCCAATTCTCCTCCTAAGCCACGTAAAAGCTTTTTAAGCCCTGGCATAGCTCCTGCTCTGTCTCCCCCCGTACGGTGCGTTTTAACACTTGTCAGATTTATAATTCAAACGGAGGAATTCTATGTCACGTATGTCGCTTCTTTCAAAATCACTTCTCACTCTCCTGCTTGCGGTTTCATCCGCCGCACAAGCGCAATTTAGTTTCGAAGTCGGTCATGGTCCTTCTGAATGGGGAACCGATGGTGGTTGGCGTGGTGAAGAAACGACTAAAACTTATGTGATCGAACTTGATGGCGAAATCTTTCGCGGACAAGGTCAAAAGATTCGCTTAAAACAAGAGCTTCTCGCAGCTCATCCACGAATTCGAAATTTAGACGAAGCGAAAATTGAATCGATTGTACTTCGAGCAAAAAGCCGACGTGGAATGGGTTCAGCCGAACTTCTGATTGCGAACCGGTCAACAGACAGACAAGGTGTTGCTGAAGCTCGCCGCGGAACTTTTGAAGACTTCTCAAGCCGTAGCTACAACTCAGTTGACCTTTATGTCCCTCGCCGTCAGCAACCGGGCGCTTGGGTTTTAGTTTTGGACGGAACTATTAAAGTTGAAAGCATTGAAATTACTCTTAAACAAACTGGAGACCGCCCCGACCCCCGCCCTCGCGTTGAGATTTTAGAGCTTGGAAATTTAAATATTGATGTACCAGTACTTCCTTCTTCTCAATCTTTTCAAGTTGGAGAACTCGTTAAGTCGATTAAAGTTCGCTCAGCTCAAAGTGCAATCCAAATTTTGGACGTGACTGTAGAATATGAAAACCGCCGCAGAGTTTCTTTACCTGAATTCAATGTTTTCTTGTTTCCAGGCCAAGAAATTGAAATCGACCAAAACAGCCGCGAAAAAGTTCGCCGTATTTGGGTTACAGCTTCAAGCATCAGAGCCAACGCCAAGTTAAAAGTTTCTGCAGCCATTCAGAGAAGAAACTAAAAAACGAAACAGATCTTAAAACTCCATTCAGGAGTTCGAGAACCCACCTTGAATCAAGGTGGGTTTTTTGTTATCAAAATGTATGACTAAAATTAAAAGCCAAATCCTTGGGTACCTGTTCGCTCTATCATCCTTGCTAGTTTTAGTAGCCTGCAATGAAGGTGGCAGCGGCAATCAGGTGCAAAACTTTATTCCCGATATTGATATCGAATGTTCAATCATTCAGTCTGCGGATTGTGCCAATGGGAATACCGGCAAAAGTGTATTTGTGGGTTTAATAGCGGACCTCTCGCTTAACTGCGAAGACTACCTTCTTAATACTTCGTCAGTTGCGCTACAGAATGCCTTCGATGCCTTGGGCGAGAGCACCGTCAGCTTTACGCACCCTAGCTTAAACGGCTTTGTGACTCAGTGGGTGAATCCACAGGGGACCAGTATTAGCGAGTTGACTGAAGAAAGTACCTACCTTCTCTGCGCTTTTATTGATATTAATGGAAACGGCCAATTAGATAGCGGCGAACCCTTTGGGGCAGATGAAGTGACTCCTGGGAGCAGTTCGAGCGTTGTCGTAACAGATTGGGCGGATGCACAGTAAGTAGGTCATCTACTTAGCAAAGCCGGCCACAGAAAAAGTTGAGGATCATAATGGGAAAACTTCTTGGATTTTTATTTGGAAAACAGGCTGACATCTTTGATCGAGACGGAAGCGTTCGCCATAACTTAGGTAAAGATAAATGGGAAGCTTGGCACCGACGTTACATGGGCGGCGAAGAGTACAATTGGAGAAATCACACCGGTACTCGAGCAGGAAATCGCGCACCTGTTCGCGCCGACGCTGCGACAGAAAAATCCAAAAACAAATAGACCTGCTTCTTTAATCACGGGTCCCTACGGCCATAGTCGAGCCTTCACCGCGAAGGCTAAATAACTTTTTTAGATGCCACCCCAAAAAACTTGTTTCAATTCTCGGGACTTTTCCAGACCTTCGTCTTTGCTGTTTGTAGAATTCGCAACATTTCTTAAAAGCATTCACGCTTTCGCACGTAAAATTGAGGAGTCCTAATACCCATACAACACAAGTGAAAGGATTCACTTATGACAAAAGCACTTCTTAGAAGAGTGTTGGTTTTGTTGAGCCTGCCTCTGTTCGCCATGACGGCTGGATTAGATGCACAACACGATGAAACACTTTGCAAAGGGATCATCGAAGAAAATGATTGGCAGATTCCGATTCAACTTTTTCAAGTTGGCGGAATGACCGAGAGTCAGTTCAATTCTGTTCTCAGTAAATTCGAGGCTAAGTTTAAGCCGGTAGTCGCAAGCCACGGCGCCCGACTCGATTTAAAAAGATATTGGTCAAGTTCAACCGTAAACGCCAATGCCAATCGCTCTGGCGATAGATACGTTATCAATATGTACGGCGGCCTTGCGCGCCACTCGGCAATTACACCTGATGGTTTGATGCTCGTAGCCTGTCATGAATTAGGTCACCACATTGGTGGCGCTCCGAAACGCACTAATTACTGGGGCGGTTCTTATGATTGGGCTTCAAACGAAGGTCAATCGGACTATTACGCAGGAATCCGTTGTTTGCGCCAAGTCTGGAGTGCACAAGAAAACTTCGCTTGGTACGAAGGCGCCCGCATCGATTCAGCAATAAAAGAATCTTGCGAGACAACGTGGAACACGCAAGAAGAAGAAATTGCGTGTATGCGTATTGGGATGGCCGGCAAATCAGTGGCCAACATGTTTAAGAGTTTAAGATCAGAGCGAACAACCCCTGATGTAGAAACACCCGACACGCGTGTTACCTCTTCTACTGAGCACGGACACCCGCCTACTCAGTGCCGTATGGACACCTATTACCAAGCCGCTTTATGCGTTCATGATATGTCAAAGCCGCTTTCAAACTCAGATCCAAAAGTGGGGACTTGCAACGGTCGCTACAACG
>CAZDFM010000011.1:0-13567 GCA_964504465.1 uncultured Pseudobdellovibrionaceae bacterium
ACTTAACTCGGACAATGAACCCACTAACCTTATTTTAGAAATTCCAGAGCCTTATACTTCAAAAGCTTCACACGTTCGAATCGATCGTTTGAACCGCACGCTTTTTAGTTCATTAGATAAAATTGACGTTTATCCAGCGAAATACTTTTTTGATGATGAGTGGTATTTTTCTGAAACAGTAGTTTCAACGGCTGAAGATCAAACTACAGTAATGGTGGGCGGTACCGGATCTGTTTACGATGCCTCTTTTAATCCCGCGTCTAAGATTAAGTTTCTAAAAGAAAAAGATCAGCTTCGCGGTGTTAACGTCAACATCGATGATCGTTTAAAAGAAATCTATAAAGACGACACTCTTAACTATAAGTCAGTAATTTCAATTCCGGTTGAGTGGAAAAGTTACCGAATCGCCATCGACGGTAACGGTGATGCACTAAAAGAAGAATCAAACGACGACATTAAATGGGATCAGCGCGATTTCATGGAGTTAAAGTTTGAGGACACAAAAACAGTAGTAGAAAGTTTAACAAGCGTTCTCCTAAAGCTTACTGATGGACGTAAACTCGTCGATTTGAAGTTTGCACAGAACTACTTTTCATACGCAATGTTAGATAACGACAGCGGTAAGATTGTCCGGTACTCGTTTTTAAAAGCGCCAAAAATCGAGCAGATTCCAGTAGCGGAACGTTTTGTATCTAGAACCTACCCTAGAATTACGCGTAAAGATTTTGGTTTCTTTACGTCTTCTTGGAATGAAATTTACAATTATGAAATGTACCGTTTGGCGGACATTGAAGAGCACACTTATTTGAATCGTTTTAATCCGGCGAAAAAAGAAATCGTCTTTCATATGACGAATAATTCTCCTGAGAATAATGACATGCTAGTTCGTGTTTCTAAGCGAGCAGTACAGTACTGGGATAAAACTTTTGAACTTGCAGGTGCTAAGGCGCGTGTAAGTTTTGATGAAAAGCGCGTGGATCTAGGTGATCTTCGCTACAATGCGATCAATTATATAGACGGTCTATCTAGTGAATCAGGTCTACTTGGTTACGGTCCCTCATTAAGTGACCCAAAGACCGGTGAGATCATAATGGCGACGAGCAATATGCACGTCACTAATTTTAGAAGCTCGATCGTTGCGCAAATTCGCATGTATATCCGTCAAGAGCTAGGTTTCTTCGAGGCAGCCATTGGGCATACGCCGGAGGAAGTGGGCGGGTATTTAGGCGATACAACGGGAGTTGCCACCACAATCAACAATCCTTCCAACTATCTCTTCTATAAAGATGCAGATGGTAAAATTAAAGAGCAGACATTCTTTATTACGGATTACTTAGCACGCGATGGATCAAAGCTACGCGAAGTTTCGATGAATAACTTTAGAGAGGACTCTGTATTTTCAAAGCTCGTAACTTACATTGATAAGGGACCAGCTCCTAAATCGGCTTTTGAGCTTGCACAGCGTTACAGCAAGATTGCCAGTGAGAAACCCGAGTTGACTAAGTTTGCAAGCCACGCGGACGTGGAACCGTTTACAACGATTATGTCGGGCGCAATTGCTGAACGTTGTCCTGAGCTTAAGGTTTACACTGATACAATGAAGGCCAATCCTGCGCTGTTTAATACCGATAGCGAATTAAAGGCAATGGCACCTTGTTTGGAAATTCTCCTTGAGGAAAAACTTCTTGCGACATTGGTCCATGAAATGGGTCACAACTTCGGTTTGGCACATAACTTTAGAGCCTCGACAGATGTGAATAACTTCTGGAGCAAAGAGGAATTAAAAGAGCACTTTAATATCGAAGTAGCCTCAGGCAAAGAGCCACGCTCAGCTTCAACTATGGATTATATTCCACTTGAGCATGATCGATTAATTACTCCCGGAAAATACGATGTAGCAGCAATTAACTTTGGATATGTTGATGAAGTCATGGGTGCCGGCGGTGAGCGTTTGCGCCGTAAGCCTCTTGTCGAAATTCATGGTAAGCCTTTGTATTGTGATGATGGTGATGAAGGCTTGGGACTTGACCCTTTCTGCCGAAAGCATGATTTCGGTATTAATGCAGTTGAGATTACCGGAAATTACATTAAGAGCGTTCAGCAGAATCTAGCGGCGGCCCGTTATCGTTTTGACAAGGCGACTCCGCCTACAGGCACGGTCGGTACATCGGGAAATCTACGAAATATGCTTGAACTAAAACGCATGTACGATCACTGGCGTTTTGTTCTTAAAGATTTCACTGGTACACGTGCGGGTTATCTTCAAGGCATGTACGATCCAACTAATCCGCAGTCGGCGTTAACCTACATAAATAACTATTTAGGAAGAATGAAAGCGACGCCTGCATTTCAAGCTGATTTTGAAGAATTCTATCCAGTGCGAAATATGGCTTATGGATTTTTAAAGAACATGGCATTACTTCCGGATGCATTATGTACTTATAAAGACGGGCAAAATCGGTTGCAGTGGTTGCCGTTGACTGCTGCACGAGATGAAATTAAAGCGACCGTAGGGCGTCAGATCGCAGTCATGACATGTAATGATCAGTCAGTCAGTGACCTGATCAAAAATTCCTATGGCGGTGAGTATGTTACCCAATTAGGACAACCTACTGACAGCTATAAGTTTTCACTCGATGTTATTGATTACAGATACGAAGGTATGGATGTCGTCGGTACAATCGCCGAACGACTCTTTGCTGCCCGCCAGATTGGAATTAGATCGGTGGGTACACTTGCGCATTTAGACAGCAATATTGAACCCAATATGCTCGATGAGCCAGATCTTCGTTGGGACATGACGATGTCTGTTTTAAATCGAATTGTATTAGGAACAGATATTGGTGAGAGCCTAAATGGTTCACCACTTACTCAAGCAATGATGGGTGAGCGATATGCTACGGACTGGAAGAATATTCGAACGCAAATGCCAGTTGAAGGCCTATTAAATGAAAGTGATCCAGCTGGGACTGTGATCGCCGAAGTTTATAAGAATGATTGGATTGTGACACGTCTCCTTTATGACTATTTATATGTAAGTGGAACTGTTCCTGGTTCATCAAACGAAACTTCGCGTCGCCGCGAGCCTTTCCGTGCGATCCCGTTGCGTGGACTGAATGAAATTACTTCTGATATAGTGGATTATATTGGCATTCAGGCTGATGGATTTAGTTACGTTGGAGCAAGAGCCAATAACATCTATACTCGCAACCTAATAAGTGAACTTAAATCAGCGCAGTTTAGAGCGGACAATATTGAGCAGATCGTAGCTGAAAGAGATCAGGTCGTAGACGCCGTCAATAATATTGTGGATGCAATTCCTCCGACTTCGGACGACGGAAAATCGGGAGGAATTACTACGGTTGATGAATTCGTTACATTCATTAAGGCGATTGAAGCCGAAGTTGAACGTTCGGGTTCAAATACGAGCCTCATTGCTCGACTTGTTCGAAATATGTTCTCAATTGAGTTGAGTATTTATAACCGAGTTCTTTCTCGTTTAAATGAAGATGCGGCTGCTCTTCGCCAATTTCTAGCCTTGCAGGAAAATACACTTGCAACTGGGATTGATGAAAATGGAGTGGCTGTAACAGCGGAAAGACGAGTGCTTCTTGAAGAGGAAATAAAAGCTCTCAAAATTCAAATCGGTATAAAGGATTCGGGAATTGCAATTAAGAGCTTTGCAGAACTTACTGCTTATGTTGATCAACGAGTGATGAATGTTCCTCAAATTCAAGCTCTTAAGCGTGAGCCGATTGCCCGTCGCTTCGAGGAGTCATTGAAAAAAGGCGCCGCGATCGAACTTGATGCCAAAGTAACTCTTCTTACAGAGTCTTTGTTAACCAGCCTAAGAAACTAAGTTTTAAAATTAATATTGAATTTTAAAGGCCGCAGAGATGCGGCCTTTTTTATATTTTGATATCGAGCAATGCTGGGCTGGCCAAAGTAATATAGCTTTTTATCTTTACTAACTCGTGTTTGAGGCGAGGTTTGCCGCTAACCGTGGTTTTATTGGTATTAAATAGGTCATAAAAATCTTGGGAGTTGAGCTGCATTTGCTCGCGTAAAACTTCTGCGAATTCGGTTGGTCTCTTCGTATCTTTCATATTTTGTCCCTTCCATTCTAGAAAAGAAAAACTGATCGTATACAATGAGGTTACCGTAGTGGCGTAGAAGTTACTTTTCGACGCTAAGTAGATACTGTGTAGTAGGTGACACATAGCCCGACTTTAAGCGAATTAAAGTCGAGGCGTTTGCGAAGTTTTATGACCTAGAACTAGTTTGTGGTGGCTGACCCGGGAGCTGGGAGAATGGCTCCTGTGGCGTGTTTTAGCTGCGCGAGACAGCTATGGATCTCAGTAGAAGAACGGCAGGACTGGGAGCTGCGCTGAGAATAGCGAGTGACGCATTCTTCTTTCGTAGCATGCCAGGGCGGGTTTGCTAGATCGAAACCGAACTCTTTGAGAGCTTCTATATTTTTTTTAGTTTCTTCACTTGGGCCCGTTTTCTTAGCGGCCGCATCGGCTTTGCATGAAGCAGAGATTTTATTGAATGCCGTTTGAATTCTTTCATCATCGCCGCCAGCAGCCAGGGCTCCAATTGCCAGAAAACCAATCGCCGCAACAAAACCAACCGCGAGCCAAATAAATGCGTCGGCTCTTTCAAAAAACAGCAGATGAAAGAGACTTGCTGAATTTGTGTCCGATTTTATGAGCTGTGCAATTTCACCAAGACCTGCATTAAAATTAATATAGGTGCCGTTGACGATGGCTCCAGAAAAAAGGCGATCAAGACCGGCTATCGTAAGTTGGGTTTTTTCTGGCTGAGTGACATTTATAGTTATCTGGTTGTTCTCGTATGACATCGTCCAACTTAGATGACTGAAGTTCTGTGCACGCAGTTGCTGCAAAATTTCTTTATTTTCAATTGCGTGCCCGTATCTCTTTTCTAGAATGCTTAGAAGTTCAGTTTTGGTTATGGAAAATTTTGAAAACTTTTGCACCAAGGTGAGATTCTCTTTCTTATTGAAGAGCGGTCGTGAAGGGCTCTGCGTAGCATGAGCACTATGAAAACTTAGAGAAAGACTTAAGATAATAGAAAGAAACGAGGGCATCCGTGCACTCCTGGTGATTGTTCAGTATTTTAGTATGTATTTAAAGTTCGAGAATCCAAACTCTTATTTGTTCGACTTCACTTGCGGTCAGGGCGCCGCCCTGAGGCATATTTTTTGGCCCGCCAGTTCCTGAACTTCCGACCAGGCGGAAAAAGATTTGCGAAGCTTCCGGGTCGCCAGCAACGACTAGACCTTGATCGATAAGTTCTTGGTCAGATAGTTGAATGTAATCATGGCAGCTAGCACAGCGAGAGGTAAGAATGCCTCTCGCACCTTCTGCCCCAGCATACATATCGAGTGAGTTCGAGTTTTCTGTTTGCAAACACCCACTCGAACTCATCGCAATGCATATCCATAAAAAAATGCGGAACATTTGAGACATAAGGCTTTTACTTAGCCTTTTCAGTGGCGCTGGCAACAGGTGCAGAACCTTCTTTTACAGGAACAGATATGTGTACGACAACTTCATCAGAAACGCCGACTCCCATATACTTAACACCAGTGATGTCAATTTTAGAGGCAAGCATCTTAAACTCTGCTTCTAACTTGCCATCCGCGATCTTATAAGTGCCTTCCACCTCTTGAGTGGTGCCTTTAATTTGCAGAGTGGCTTTTCCTTTTCCACCTTTGCCCGAAGCTTTAACTAGCTTCGCAACAGGATACTTCTGGACCATCATCCGCTCTTTTAAGTGTTTATCTCTAAGGGCGATGCCCGTATCAAGAGAGCGCAAGTCTACAAGAATGTTTTCTGCAGTAACTGTGTCTCCGTTTTGGTACGCGAATCCTTTTACTTTTGAAGTCTTCGCTGTGAAACTTCCGGCAGGTTTTAAGGTCACATCTATTCCGAGGCTTTGAGCTTGTGCGCTCACTGAAATAAATGTCGCTGCTATTACAGTCATTAAGTAATGATATTTCATAAGTACTCCCAATCTTATTGCGTCCCCATAAAAGGATAGCTACAATTTTTATGGAATGCTACCACGACATATTATCTTTTTATCGTTGCTTGGTCTTTTGTTTGCTAGACCTGCTTTAAGCTATCCCCAGTTTATTGGGTATAAGTATGCTTCATGCATAACATGTCATTTTAATGGTCAAGGTAATGGACCTCTCTCAGATTATGGTCGAGCACTGTGGGCAGCTGAAATCGGTGGTCGATTATTTGCCGGCAAGAAAACTGATGAACAACTTGGTGAGTCCGCGGGTTTTTTAGGAAAAAAAGAACTTCCTTGGTGGATACGACCTGGTATTAAGGCGAGGCAACTCCACGTTATTGAAAGTCCTCCCAAAGGAACTTCGCGAGATATTTTAATGCAGGCGGAAGCCAACGTAGCTTTGTTTTTTGATCAAGATCAAAAGTATGCAGCCGTCGCCTCTTTTGGTTATGTGCCGGTTCCGCAGAATGCAAAAGCAAAAGGTGAGACCGACGAATGGATTTCTCGTGAGCATTATGTTCGTGTCCAAGCCACTCAAGACCTTTGGATTTATGCGGGTATGATGGATAAGGTTTACGGCATTCGAATCGTAGATCATACAGCCTATAGTCGAAAAGAAACTGGTATTTCTATGAACGATCAAAGTCATGGAATAGTAGCTCACTATATTAGGCCAAAGTGGGAACTCAGTGTGAATGGCTTCTTAGGGAATATGTATCAAGACGAAGAGCTTCGCCAGCAGGGTGTATCCACACTATTCGAATATGAAGTCAAAGAAGCATGGCGATTGGGCGTAACCGCGCTTTCATCAACTAACAAGTATTTGAAAAATCAACGGCTCGGAGTTTTATCAAGATACGGTTTCGGCTATGGGTCGGCACTTCTTGCTGAATTCGGCTTGATTGAAGATACCCCCAAAGGTGGAAAAGCTGAAACCGGGTATTACCTTTACTCAGAAGCTATGCAGAAAATGTACAGAGGTTATCACGCTTTTGTAACAGCACAGGTTTATAAAGACTCGATCGATGAAAGCAAAGTCGACAACGTCGTCACAAGTTTAGGAATACTTGCATTCCCAATGCAGCGGTTAGAAGTAAGAATCGAGTTAGAGAACGGCCGACAAATGACGAATTCGCCTCAGGTCTCAAGAGACACTTGGGCTTTATTGGGCCAGCTTCATATTTCGCTTTAAGAGAGGTTCTGATGAACTACATTTTGGGTGCTCTTGTCATGGCAGCTATGCTGTGCACCTCTCCAGCCAATGCCCAGAGTGCACGAAAAGCCAAGCGAAGTAAGCCTGCAGCAGCTGCATCCAAGGTTGCAACCCGAACTCCGAAACGGCCAACAAATTATCATCGCGCGGGCGTCTCTGTTATTTACTGGCAAGAAAGAATCGAAGCCAAAAAAGGAGCTGAGAGAACAGACATCGAAACTCAGCTTGATGGGATTCAAGCACATTACAATTATAATCTTCCATTTACTCGCTCGGCTTGGAGACAGACTTATGAAGCCGCAGTGGCGATGGGAAGACTCAAGGGCAAAGGAACCACTACGACTATTGCAGACGAGTTGAAAGATCAACCTTGGCTCAGTATGACTTTTACTCCAGCACTGATGGGACGTTCTACTCGAGCTTCTGAATTCGGTATTGGTGTTCCAGTTGTATATAGGATTATTCAGTGGAGCCTTAAGGGTGGCGGGCTTGAGATGAGTAAAGATCAAAGCTTCTCAGCCGGTGTGTCAGGAATTTATATCAATAATTTTTCGCCCAGAAATGCTTTGAAAATCGCTTTAACGTACCAGCATATGTGGCAAACAGCTGCATGGACCATCGGCTGGGAACTTAGATTATAATTCAACATGCGTAAAATAATGGTATTTCAACATGTGGGGCACGAACCACTCGGCACTCTAAATCCTATGCTGAAAGAGGCAGGTTTTAGAATTCGTTACGTCAATTATGGGCGTCATCCTGATACTGATCCAACGCTTGAGAATTACCGCGGCCTTATTATTCTTGGCGGTCCGATGGGCGTCTACGAAGCCGCTCAATATCCCCATCTAAAAACTGAAATGAGACTGATCGAAGATGCACTTAAAAAAGATATACCAGTGCTTGGGATCTGTTTGGGTGCACAACTTATCGCCTCTGTACTGGGTGCAAAAGTCTATAAAGCAGAAGATTGGGAGTTCGGGTGGTGCGATGTCAAACTCACGCCAGACGGACAATCTGACGCATTTTTCAAAGCATATAAAGCGAAGGAAAAAATATTTCAGCTGCATCAAGACACTTTTGAGCTGCCAAATGGAGCAACTCACTTAGCCTTCTCTGATGCCTGCCAAGCACAAGCCTTTCGGTATGGTTCAAAAGTTTACGGACTGCAGTTTCATCTGGAAGTAGACCAAGCTATGATCCTCCGTTGGCTTGCGCGGCCCGAAAATAAAAAATTGGTCACGGACTCGCAAGGCAAGTACGCGTCGGAGCAGCTCGAGTCCGATACCGACCAATACATCACAAGATCCCTTGAGCTAAGTGAATCGAGCTTTAGCCACTTTATTGAAATGTTCCAGCTGAGACCTCGGCCAATCCTGTTAGACTCCAGTCATGGAAAGCCACCGAAAGCAAAACGCAAATAGCATTAAGCGAAGCAATCAGGTCGTTGCTCAAGCGGCTCAGACAGTAAAAGCAATTCATAAGTTTCAGGAAAAACGTTACGAAAACTTTGTTTGCGATGCTCGTCGTAGATTTTGAGTTGTTGAAGACTAAAAACGCGGTCATCGTCAGAGAAACTTGTGTCCCACATAAAGTTAATCAGAGGTTCGATTTGAGTACTAAAGTCCATATCCTTCGGTAGAGAACGAAGTTTTGCTTCAATTATTTTTTTAGCAGGACTTGAAAATATCTGAGCGCGAAAGTGTTTAGGGTCATACAGATAATTTATCCAAAATCGTAAACCGACGTTGCGCGCCCATTTGTAAAAATCGGGAAAGCTAAAAATATTCATCGAGTTTACGGTGTAGCAAATATCTAAGTTCAAATAATCAAACGCCATAAATTTTTTGACATTGGTTTCGACAACTGACCACTCGGCGGGAAACCTTTGGTATTCGAATTGCGGTCCGATACCGTCGATTGAAAGCATGACGTTAACAGCCTTAAAGTGCGGCCAAACTTCTTTTACAATCCGCTCAGGGAAAACTGTTGCGTTGGTATTGTAATGTAGCGTCTGGTTTTTCGAATACCCGAGGCGTACACTTTCTTCGAGAATGGCGAAATGCGGTTTTGATAGAAAAGGCTCGCCGCCATAAATATCGAAATGTTCGACCGTTGGAAGCCAGGCTTTTAAATCTCTCCAAAATTCTCCGTCGGGATTTTCAGCCCACTTTACGGACTCTTGGAGTTTGTTAAAATCGAAATTGCCAAACAGTTCGAAAGCTTCTTTGCCGAACTTAGAAGAAGCATGAGGATTACATATACGGCATTTCAAATTACACAAGTTTCCCAATTTTAAATCTAAGGTTACTGGGGCTTGTAGCGCTTGCGTAAGACCGTAGTGTCTCTTCCAAGTTTCATTGTCGCGCTGACGTTTGGAATAAACTCCGAGCCTTTCATCGTTCCAGCAGCGTTCGCAATTCTTGGGTTTCTTCCCAGTGAGGAGATCCGTTCTAAGTTGTTCTAGTTCTTCAGAGTTCCAAACAGAGGAGATGGCGTCGGAATTTACAGTGAAACTTGAGTCGTCGACTTTTTTAAGGCTGTGTTTTGACAAGCAACAAGCTTGCACATTGCCGGAATTACTCACTGCTAAATGAATAAAGGGTAGGATGCAGTAGCTATCGGATACGCTCAAGGGACGCTCGCTTTGTCAGTAAGTCTTTAATTTTTATAGGCTAACACATCGGTTGAAAGCAATTCTATGCCCGGGTTGCAGCACCATGGCGGAGCCGGTTGAGAGGCTCCCAGGCCCATTTTGCGCATCTCAGGTCGACCTCAGCTTTGCCATTTTTGCGCCTAAGTCTCTAAAATAACACCTAAAATCGATTATACGAGACCCTGTAACTTTCGTCCCCTGGCTTACGGGTTGCAAAATATTCATATTGGACAAGTAGTCCGAATTTAAGGGTGGGTAATAACCGTGGCAAATCGACTTAGCAAAACTTTGATATTGTTGGCTTTTCTGCCTGCGGTGGCTTGGTCTAAGCAAACCACGCTCAACGAGATCTCAGGCAAAGGTGCCACCTCACAAGAAAGCCTTAAAGCTCCTACAGCCCCAGTCGACAAATCATGGGTTTATAACTGGAATGCTCGAATTTTTGGTTTAGGGGTAAATGATGACACCGAAGACGCCCGAGTTTCTGGCGCTCAAATCTACGGTGACGTAGCCAAAAAATTTAATCCTTATCTCGACACGGCAATGGGTCTAAGAGCCCGATTTTCTACTGGGAGCACACACTCACTGTATGCATTAAACCGCGTAGAAAATGGAATTCAACTGGATCAAGCATTTCTTAATTTAAACCCGATTCCACGCTACGCGACGGTCACTTTAGGAGCGATCAATCAGCGTTTCTTGCAGAACCCACTCTTAGTTGATGAGTTAAGTTTTCCAGCGGTTCGCGAACGTTTAAGCTTCGAATCTAAATCATTTTATGTTGGCGTAATGGCCCAGCAGGCGATTCCTGCTTCATCGAGTTTATCAACTCGTACAGTAGAGAAAGAACCGATGCCTTCGTTTTTTACTGAAACCGCAATGTTTGCCTATTCACCGGTAAAAGCAGTGATTGTTAAAGGGCGAGGCGGACGCTTTACCTTTAACGATTTGCCCTCGCAAGTTGCCTTTGAAAGTTACGCCCAAGGAAATTTGGTTGATGCAGACGTCCCACAAAGCGCGCGGTTTGAACATGAATTTAGCGGTTGGACTTACGGTGGTGAAATTTCAGCAAAACTTACTTCGAAATTGAGTGTCGCTGTAGGCGCAGATGCGCTAACAAACGAAAAAGCGCCGAGTGAATATGCCGACGGTTTGCTCAGCTTCGGAGAGGCAAAATTTCAGGTTACAAAAAGCTGGAGCGCAATTCCTCGTTTTGAATATTTCCGCAACGAAAGACACTCGTCGCCTGCATTTTATAACTCGGCTGATTATGGTCATAATAATCGTCACGGTTACAGCTACGAAGTTCGCGTTCAAAGCCCCTCAGAGGGAATGGCTTTTAAAGCTAAGTACACGGACAGCCGTTTAATCGAAGAAGATCCTTTGCAAGCCAATTCACAAATTATGATGTTATATCTGGAGCTTTCAGATGAAGTTTTATAAAAACTTTTCTTTAATTTTAGCATCAGTATTTGTGTCGTCGAGCTTACTCGGCTGCAGTCTTAATACAGAACAAAGCGACTTGAAAAAGGCTTCTTTTAGAGTCGATAGCGTTGGCGGAGGTTTAGAAAACTACGCCTCGCATGCAGGTTGGAATTTGCCTTCACAGCGTTTGTTTAACTTGATGGCTTGCGTTCAAGATATTTCCCAAACAAGCACGATCGTAAATCATGAATTCGAAATTTCAGGCGGAGATCGAACCTATAAAGCTAAGAGTGACACTAACGGTTGTGTGCACTGGCCCGAAATTGTGACCTTTGATGTATTTGCTAAACCGACGTACGTTAAAATTCATCGCACGCTTAAGTCCTTAGGAAAACAACGCGGCAGCCGAGATTTCGAAATCGCTATTAATCCTTGGAGTGGAGTAATCGGGGATGAAGCTCCGGTAGTTGATTTAAAAAGAACGACCGTCTCTCAACTGGTTGACGCTAGAGAATCGGCGCAGGTCCTCAAGGCTCAAAGCACTTATCAGGCAGCATTCGAAATCAACACAGTCTCTTTTAAGATGGATTTGGATTCGCCCAATGCTTCACAAGATGCAAAAATGCGGATCGAGTTTAGACCAACTATCATTGTTAAAGATATGCACGGCAATCCCGTGAGGATCCCTCTTGAAACAGGAAAACTCTTAGTCGATCCCTCGATCTTTAAAATCGATAATGTAAAAACGGGAGAGAGAACTCTCGTAATTAAAGACATTCCTACTCAAGAAGTTCGTATTATTAACGGAACAGCGGTTATGACTGCACCAGCAAAGTTGATCGCACGTCTTGATCGGCAAAAGACCTATACCTTATTAATGGTCGTTAAAGCTCATGACGGTCCGAACTACATTCAAACTTTTCCTGGTCTTTATGAGATTAATGAAGTCGGTGACCTTCATAGCAGTCAACTTAGCCTGACTTCAGAATTTAGAACAAATATCGCAGGTTTTTCAGCGACTAAATATTTTAATGAAGCGCGAAATGCAAATTTGAGTCTGCTCAATGTGAACACTCAAAACAGTAAAGATCTGCCCCAGGCATTCATCTTTAATACGGTTTCGGCAAACCAAAACGGTATTAGTGATGAATCCATGATGGAGCGTCGTGTAGGGCTTTCCCTTAGCGTTGGTGTAGACTGGGCGCTTAATCCGGTTCCTGCTGCTGGTCGAAAGTTTAAGATTTTTCAGGTTCAAGAATATGATGACAAGTCTGAACCAAAATTAATCATTGAAAAAGCAGTGAATAATTCTGGTTATCTTCAATGGGAAGATCGCATCGTTCACAGAATCTACGATGCACAAAGAAGAACGAAGTATCGACTTCGTTTCGAAGACTCTTTGACGGGTCATCGTTATGAAAAATGCGCGATTGTGAACCCTTGGGATTTTTGGTCAACGTTTGGCCGCGATTGCGATGAGGTGAACGACGTTCCGATCACAGTGGCTGAAACTCTCATTTCGCCTGTTCCTAAGTTTCCAACGGTTCGTGTTGACAGCGTTTGTATGGCGCGTACAGATTCAGCAATCAGTGACATTATTAAACCGGATCTATCGCTTGAAGTTCGCCACAGATTTAATCTCTCGCTCGACACGAAGGTCACACGCTTTGATGACGTACGACAAGGTAACCAAGCTGCTCCCGAAGGTCTAAGAGGCGGCTGGTGGCTCATGACAATCGTAGTGATGAGAAACGATATTAGCGGTGAAAGAGTAGGGGATAGAGACACTCTCGGTAAACTCGTTCCCATTGCTACTATTGAGAAGACTGTTTGTAACGTGACAACACCAATGGCCGAAATCGAGCTTAAGCTAAGCGAACTTGGTATTATGGACCGCAGAAATTATTATGCGATTCAGTTTAAGCCACTTGATCAAAATAAACTGAAGTTCACTCACGATTACAGCGCGAATACCGAAGTAACTTGCCTTGGCGGCAGCGTGGCCGAGGACTCCCCAATAGTTGTCGATAACAAAAATCAGTTGATCTCTGAACCTTTTATTTATGCATTCACTCCCCGTACAGATGGTTGTTCGACAGCGATCGCAAACCCTGCGAATTTTTCTGATCCTCGATTGGCTGAGATTGCTGGTTTTATTAAGAAGACATATCCTTCACCCGAACTGCACTCAATCCACGTAGAGCATCAAGCTCGCCTAAAAGCAA
>CAZDFM010000012.1:0-13332 GCA_964504465.1 uncultured Pseudobdellovibrionaceae bacterium
CATTTTAGAAGTGGAAGAATTCGTTTCATAATACTCGGGTCAACGGCAGGGCAACCCCAGCTGACACCTAGTCGGCCAAAAATAGCTTTAGGTTTAAGTTCAGGATTAATCCGGTCAATAAAGTTTTCGCGCGCATAATCTGCTCCATGAAATACGATATCTCGAATATAAGCATTGTTGTTTGTTTCTTCTAAACCATACATACGAAGGGTATGGCCATGGGCTCCTTCGTAGTCTCCTCCAACTAAATAGAGACCCAGTGAAGTCATTTTCGAGTTATCGATGTTAGAAAATTGCGTGGCATAGAGGCCCTGTTTGCCTGACTCATCAGGTTTTCCGTCTGAAAGTTCAGGGCTTGATCCTTTTCCGTGCGTGACTAAGAAACGTTCTACTTCGCCGGTTTTCAGGTTCATAAAATACATACGCTTTTCAGTCGAGGGTCGGCTGAAGTCGATCGATACAGCGTAAGTGTGAAAGTCCAGATCAAGAACCCGTTCTTCTCGGATGCGGTCAGATTTACTGCACGCATTCGTCGTCATGGGTCCAAACTTTTTGCAGTAATAGGCGGTTTGGCGGGTCGTCGTTCCCATTTGTCCGTCCATCGCTTTAAGGATGCGCTCTAAAGAACGCTTAGGAACCCCCTGCTCAAGAATCTTTTCGATAATTGGGGCGGACACGTTTTTACTCACGATTTCTTCAGCAACTACATTTGAACTGATTGAAACCGCAATAAAAGCAGAAATAGCCAAAACAGACTTAGTCACAACGTACTCCCCATGAAAGTGATTTGTCGCTCTTTCTAAAGCAGGAGCTGTGCCCACTGTGTAAATCTTTTATATGGGTTTTGGCGAGTTCTAAAATGCAAAAGCCCAAAATCACTGACGAATTTTGGGCTCAGGCTGAGTGTTAACGACAAAATTTGTCGAAGCTAGGAGCTTAATAACCCCAACGTGCCTCAAGGCTCACTCGTGGATCAGAGCTAATCTTATCATCACGAACATGCGTAAGTGCATCGGCCATTGGGATCTTAAGACGGTTCAATTTCAAGTCTAACTGCTCGCTAACAAACTTGTTCCAAACACGCATCACGTTTCGGTCGTGTTGCATAGCTTCGACGGTTCTCAAAATACTCATTACGAGGTCTTTTAATTTTCCGTCTCTTGAAGGGGTGCTGTATTCTGCCCACCCAGCAGTTCCAGGAGCGCAGTCGATTGCAGGACAGTTTTGAAGACCATCGTTGACCGCTAGAACACGTTCCATATATTTAAATCGAAGAGCTTTAATGCTTTCTTCAAAGTTCTTATGGCTAAATGCTCCGCCATTTGCTTTACCAGATAAATGACCTTCAACAGCTGCGGCAAAGAGAGTTTGAACGCCCATAAATTCTGGCAAGTACTGTTCTTCAGAGAATCCAGGGTGATCTTCGGCGTCTACAAAGCGCCAAGTGTCTCCATCTTTATAAGGCCAAAGAACTCTTAAAAAGCCAGTTCCGTAATCGGGCTGGTTTCCGTAAATATATTTCTTGTGACCCAGTTTTCGAATCTGAACAGGAAGAGTTGAATCCATCAACATGACTGTTGAAGAAGATGAAGACGTCTTAACTTCTGAGACGATCATCGCGTGTCCACCAGCCGAGTGAAATTCAAGGTGATGAACGCCTGGGATAAGAACTCCCTTTTTAACCGCAATTGGATAAGAATCATTCTTCAAAGATTTTGTATAGGTCACATCTTTTACGTAAGCGAGCGCAGTCATAAAGCGCTGATCCTCATACCAGTTTTGCGCAGTAGGGAGATTGCTCCAACTTGGGTCTTCACTCATATGGCCTACCATTTTGCCAGACGAAGAAAGTGTGTTGGCGATGGGGAGTGAATTCATGCGTGCGAAAATCCAACGAAGACTAATAATTACGTCCGCACAGTCCGTAGGAATTCGGTATTTCGTGAAGAAAAAGCGATCAACCGATGTACTGATCCAATTTGCGAAAGCGACTTCCCACTCCCAGCTCCATTGATTGGTTGCGCGCCAAATAGGATTATTGCCTTCTTTAGCAGAAGCAGAGTTACCAAAGTCCGATGTAAGAACACCAAGATCAGCAGCCGCATTGTCGTCTAAAACAGTTTCAGTTTCGTTAGGGTCAATGAAGCCCATCTTCTTAAGTTCAGCTACATAAGCCGAATGTTTATCAGCGGCAGCACGGTCGAATTTATATTCTTTCTGGTAAACAATTTTTTCTAAGCTGTCGTTGACCGAATCTAAAACTTGAAACTTCCAAATGGGTGCGCCATCAGGGGTCGCGCTGCCTTCTTCTTGATAAGTCATAACGTAGCGGACTTTATTCTGCTGATAATTGTAGAGTACATCGCGACGGGTCCCGTCTTGATCTACATAGGTGGCCATTGCTGGCGAAGAGGTCAGTAAAAGAGAGCCCATTACAAAGACTGCCTGAGCGGCAAGCTTAAAAGAACGCACGCGAAATCCTTGGCTAAAGTTGAGGAACAGGCTGTTTATTCGCAAACCTGGTGCCATTACCTTTCGGCGCTTAATTGAAGATGATGAAGTTTGGATGCCCGAAAAAGGGCGCTAAGAAATAAAAAAGGCCCCTTTCGGAGCCTCTTTCAATATCAAAGTATAGAAACCAGACTATTCAGCTTTTGGTGCTGTGTTGGCTGCTTTTTTACCTTTTTTAAGAGCTTCTTGCTCAGGAGAAAGTCCCCACGGAGACTCTTTAGGACCGCTTTTGCCTTTGCCTTTAGTGTTCTTAGCCGCATCAGCTTTAGTCGTAATGCCTTGCTTCGCTGCAATCGTGAACTCAGGGATATAGTGGCACTCATCGACTTTTGTAGCCTTTGGAGGAGCCGTTTCGCCTTCGTTAAGTTTTACAACTAAAACGCGGAAAAGGTTTTCTGAATTTGCACCAGCAACATCAAGAGCGTTTGTGAAATAAGTCAGTTTTTCGCCCTCAAGTTTGAAAGTCTCGCCAAGGCTTGCTTGGATTTCTTCAGGGCTTTTTCCTTCAGCAGCTAGAGCTGTCTTAGCTTGAATGCCTTTAACTAATTTGAAAATGGGGAACTCTGTAACTGCTTTCATCGCTTTTCCTCTTTGCTAAAATTCGAAGTCTTTTATTTAAAAATTAAGCACTCAATATGTAGAAAAAGCGACCCAGGGTCAACGACTAGGTCGACCAGATGGACGATTTCTACGGCCTCTAAAGCGCCGTTTAGGGCGAGAAGGGCCATTTTCGCTTTTTTCAATAGCGGCTTTGGCTTTTCCTTTAGACATGGGCCTACTGTTTTCGACCTCTGCTGAGTGATAAGGGTGCTCTCTATTGACCGGGATGGGCTGGGCAATCAATTTCTCGATGTCCTTAATAAAGGCCCTCTCTTCGGTGTCACAAAACGAAATCGCGATACCGTCGGCCCCAGCTCGGGCAGTTCGGCCGATTCGGTGAACATAACTTTCAGAGATGTTTGGAACCTCAAAGTTGATGACATGAGAAACATTGTCGATATCAATCCCTCGAGCGGCAATATCGGTCGCGACCAATACCCGAGTGCGACCAGCTTTAAAATTATCTAAGGCTCGCTGGCGCGCATTTTGTGATTTGTTACCGTGAATCGCCTCACTTCCAATACCATTCCGTTCAAGCACCTGGCTCACCAAATTGGCTCCGCGTTTGGTGCGAGTAAACACAATTGCGCGTTTTACGTTCTTGTCTTTTAAGATATGGCGCAAAAGATCTTTTTTATGTTTGCGTTCAACATACATAACCGATTGTTCGATCAGTTCGGCGGTACTTGAAACGGGAGTCACCTCAACACTGACGGGATCAGTGAGCATAGTCTCAGAAAGCTTTTTTATATCTGGTGGCATAGTCGCCGAAAAAAATAGGCTTTGTCTTTGTTTTGGGAGCATCGCGATGATTTTTTTAATATCGTGAATGAATCCCATATCAAGCATGCGGTCCGCTTCATCAAGTACAAATACATCAAGCGAATTAAGAGCTAAATAACGCTGTTGTATGAGATCCAGTAAGCGTCCTGGCGTTGCGATCACAACATCGCAGCCATGAGAAACAGCTTTTACTTGTGGCCCCTGGCTTACGCCTCCGTAGATCACGGCATACTGTAATTTTAAAAACTTCCCGTAAGTTTTAAAGCTGTCATAAATTTGAACGGCTAATTCACGAGTGGGGGTAAGCACTAAAACGCGGGTTTGACGGCGATCTGCTCGTCTATTGTTTTTCACTAAACGGTGAAGAATAGGGAGTGCAAAAGCTGCAGTTTTACCGGTTCCGGTTTGAGCACAGCCTAATAAGTCTTTGCCCTGTAACAGTTCGGGGATAGCTGCTTTTTGAATCGGAGTGGGTTCTGTGTAACCTGATTCTTTAATAGCGCGTTCAAGAGGTTCAATAAGACCGAGATCAGAAAATAAAGTTGGATTCATGGGTTTTACTTACACCGAGGGGTACTAAGTAGCAATCATCGGAGGACCAAAAAAGGGCGCTAGGCCCAAAAACGCCCAACCCAAGTAAAGTTAACAAAGCCCTAGCCCGCTTTAAGGCCCCGCTTAGCGGGCACTCCACTTGCTCATAGGACCTACGAACTCAAAGCCCCTTAATAAAGGAACAAGTATGCGATTAAAACAGCTTTTAATAGCAACAGCCTCGCTTGCAGCATTACTCTCTCCATTTGCTGGCGCCCAAACAACTGACTGGGTTGTGCGAAACAGTTGGACCCCAGCCCTAGAAGACAAATTCTCTGAGTTCGTAAGCATTATGGGCAAAACCAAATGTGGCTCTTTAAATCGCTGTTTAAAAAGTGCTGATGCCAATCCCTTCTACTATAAAAGAACGCCACCTGATTTTACCTACAAGGCAGATTGCGCTGATCTTCCCTTTGCCTTGCGAATGTATTTCGCATGGATGGAAGGCCTTCCATTTGATTATGTAAGCGAACTATATGCAGATGGCGGATTAAATGGGCGTACCTTAAATTCTTCTATTAATGGAAATGTTCCGACCAAATACCACAAAATTCAGATGGGTAAAGTTTATGACGGCCCCAAAGAGATGAGAAGAATGAACGATCTCGTCGCGACTATGACCTACAGAATGCATCACGACTACGTTTCTGATTTTTACCCTGCTGGTATCAACAAGAAAGACATCCGCCCCGGTACAGTGATGTACGATCCTGCAGGACACGCCGCGATCGTTTACTATGTAAACTCAAGTGACGGTTCAATTAAAATGATGGATGCACATCCCGATCAAACAATTAGCCGAATTACATTTGACCAAAAGTTCGTAAGAAGTCGACGCGCGCATGGGGCGGGTTTTAAAAACTGGCGACCTGAATTAAACTATCAACCTACGGCAGATCTTCCGGGCTTTTCAACTGATAGATTCAAAGACGAATACAGCTTTAAAGGTAAATCGATGAACTACTACGAGTACGTTCGAACCGTTATGGCCGGTGGAAATATGCATGTCGACCCCATAAACGAATTAAAATCTCGTATTGCCGAGCTTTGCTCAAACTTTCAAGATCGAGTTGCGGCAGTAAACGATGGACTTGAAAGCGGTATCCAAAATAAAGAACACCCTGCAAATCTTCCCAACAATATTTACGGTACAACAGGGGAGTGGGAAGATTATTCTTCTCCGTCACGTGATGCGCGTTTAAAAACGGGTTTTGTAATTTTACTTTCAGAAACAAAAAGACTGGTCGACATGTATAAGTCTGGAGACGAGCGTATTCGTTTTACCCCAGTTAAAAATCGCTATTCAACATATTGTGGAAACAATCAGGCATGCTATTTGGGTGCTAGCTTATTGGTAGCTTATGAAGAGGCTTCTCAAGATTCCAATTGTACAGTTCGCTACACCAAGACAAACGGTGAAACCAAAAAGCTCGGCTATGAAGATATCGTGGCACGACTTTTTAAATTGAGCTTCGACCCTTACCACTGCGCCGAACGTCGCTGGGGCGCCGAGGGTTCTGAGCTTTCGTCATGCAGAGACGATCGGTACAAAACTGCTTGGTACCAAAACCAACAAGGCCTTCGTAACCAGATTGAACGTAAATACGATGCGGTTATGAGTGAAGACGTAAATGGCGTTGCGCGACTCGGAGTCGACGAGGCACCAAATGTAGACTTGTTCTCTTAT
Source organism: uncultured Pseudobdellovibrionaceae bacterium (assembly GCA_964504465.1). Classification (GTDB taxonomy): domain Bacteria; phylum Bdellovibrionota; class Bdellovibrionia; order Bdellovibrionales; family UBA1609; genus CAZDFM01. The sequence goes on from CAZDFM010000012.1 coordinate 6,173, forward strand.
CTTGAAGGACTATTGTTTAACTAAGGTTGGTGAATAAAAAAAGAGCTAGACTTCATCTAGCTCTTTTTTTGATAACTTGGTTATTTAAAAGCTCTAAGGTTGCTCAAGTTCGAGGTTCTGTTCGATATTGCTTTTCAAGTTTTCGCTGAATTCGTCAACGGCCATGTCTCCCGGAGTTTTCGATTCAACGGCATCGCTTACGAGCTCATCTTCAAAATTAACTAAATTTTCTTCGGACCGCTGAGTGAAAACTTCGTTTACCGGATCAAGGTTTTCAGCTCGTTTTGCTTGGTTCTCCATAAAGCGGTCAACCGGCAATACTTTGTTATCCATAAGTCCTCACTTTCAACACCACGAAGGATGTTTATTTCGGCTTAGTCTATATGGAGAGAAAAAGAAAATCATAGGCTGGATGTGTAGCGATTCTGAAGTTTTCTATAAATGGTCTGCGAGCTAGATTTTAAGCGGTTCGCAGACTGAAATAGCCAAGACACGAGAGGTCTTGGTTTTGGGAGACTCAATTTCAAGACGTGAAATCAGTTTGCCATCATTAGAACGCCGGATCTCATCGCTCAGAGAACCTTTTGTCCCTTTTAGCGCTTCACCGATACGGTAGCTTGTAACCACCTGTGCGCCTCGGTTTTGGAGTTCTTCAATTTTACCGTCTTTTTCAACGCCTTGAAAGTAATAGAGCCGCACGTTCTTTTCGACTTGAAGACGAGTCGACATGCCGTACATGTCACAGTTCCATTTGGATTCATTTAAAGATTTTAAATCGCTCACGGTAAGCTGAGTGGCGCTATTGAAGCTTCCACGCAGTTGATCGATCCGCGAATTATCAAGGTATTCAATTCCGACAGCTTGAGCCTCGGGCGTGATGGCGATCGTAAAAATAAAGGTCAAAAGACGCGAATAAAATCTAAATTTCATCAGGGGTCATTAGAGCAAGGGAGGTGCCCCTGATTTCGGCTGAGAATAGGGGTTAAGTAGCTGATATCTCGTTTATAGTTCTGAATAGCTTATGCAAAAAGTTCAGAGTGCAGACCAGATAGAGCGCATTCAAACTACTCCAATGATAGGTTCACCTATATGAAAAGTTTGGTGATATGCCCTCTTAAAATTGAACTCAACTCTTTGGTGAAGGCCCTTCAGCAAAAAGGTTTAGAGTTTAAAGCATCCGAAACAAAGCTTGGAATTGTTCAGAACAATGGAGAAGTTTACTTCGCAGTAGGCGGCCTAGGGAGCGCAAAGTTCGCTGAAAAAGCAAAGCGGCTTTTAGAAATCTTCCCTGATGTAAACAAAGTCTTCTGCGTAGGAACAGCTGGGGCATTAAGATCTCACCTCAATGTGGGAGATCTCATCATTCCCAAAAGCGTTTCCGACTATGAAACACAAATAACCGCTCTGAGTTCAACGATTCAAATACATCGAGGGGAAATTCTTTGTTTAGAGCAGCCGCTCCTTGATGACACTGAAAAGCTTAAAGTCGTGGCTTCAACACAAGCTTTGGCAGTTTCAATGGAGGCTGTGGCGGCGAACTCTTTCTTAGAGTCTCGAGGATTTTTAGAGATTAGAGCTGTGAGTGATTACGCAAACAGTGAGGCCCAAAATCACTTTAGTCAGAATCTTGATCAAGCCATGAAAGCCGCTGCAGAACTGGTTTTCGAGCTACTGTTCAAGCAGAAGGTCTAGTGGTCCTGTTTCATTTTAGATTAAAAATGTGTTTTTTTTCTAGTCTGGTCACGCGAACTTAAAGCGGGGCACGTGACCTGACGAAAAGTCCTTATCACAACACTGATGAGGACTTTATGAAAAAACACATTCTCAAATTTTCTGTTTTAATACTTTCTGCATTATCTTTAATTGCGTGCCAAGGCGAAGATCAAAACTTTTCTGTCATGGACGGCAACCTTATTTCTAACGAAGAAATCGATTTTGCTCAGCGTGATGACGTAGACGAAGAAGATCACGAACATTACGAACAATTCGAAGATGACTCTGCTGAAATTGAAGACTTGATTACACTTGGTTGTTCAAAACCTAGCTCAAGCCAACTTTCGCCAGTTAATCAGGGCAACAAAAAGTACGACAAATTTGTAAACGGCTGTAAGGCTGCAACTGGAAACTCTTCTTGGTGTTTACAGTTAACTCGCCCAAACCCTTCTAGTAAATCTACATTCAAATGCACTTACGGAAGTGACCAAGTTCATCGCTTAATTCACCCAGATGAAAGCACTTGGAAACATGCCTATACCGCAGTTAAGCTTATTCAAGAGTTACAGAACAAAGGAATTAAAGTTTCTGAGATCTACAACTGGTGGCGGCCTGAGCCCTACAATAAGAATGTGGGGGGAGCAGCCGGACGTCACCCATTTGGGACATCTGTTGATGTGAGATTTTCATCTTCAAGTGATATGGAAAAAGCTCACAAGCAACTTTGCAAGTGGAGAGCAGAAGGTCGTTTGAGAGCTCTGGGTTATTATGGCAGCAGATCGCTACACTTCGGTATTGGCGACAAAACGGGTAACACCTGGGGAAAAAGCTGCAGATAAGCGAGAGCGCTCTTTAGGCGCCCTTTAACTTATTAATTTGCTCAGCAGTTCTTTTTGCATCGAGTGCTGGATCGACATCCTTCTCAATAGACCGAATTTTTAATTCGGGATCGAGAATAAAGGTCCAGCGCTTTGAGAACTTCATCATAGGCATCTTTGAACCATAAAGTTTGATGACTTCACTTTTGTCGTCAGCCAATAAATCAAAATTGAGCTTATGTTTTTTGTGAAATGCCGCTTGGTCCTTTACGGTGTCAGCACTGATCCCGTAAATCTCGGCACCTTCTGCGCGAATTTTTTCAATATGATCTCTAAATGCGCAAGCCTGGGTTGTACAGCCGGGAGTATCAGCCTTCGGATAAAAGAATAGAACGGTCCATTGTCCCTTACGGCTTTCAAGCTTAAAGTCTTCGCCCTTATGAGTCTTTACTTCAAATAAGGGGGCTGGCGATCCTACCTTCAGATCAGCTTGTGGATTTTTTGCTAAATCTTTGGCCGACACCTGAATTCCAAACAACATCGAAAGTAGAGACATAAATTTCACCATGGTTTTCACCTTTTCTAATTATTTTTTTGGTTTAGCTTGAGAAAACGCGGATGCAAGTGAGCCAAAGCTTTGGGTGTTCTTGTATTCTCTCCACGAGTTGTCTTCTTCTTCAGTTGGCAAACCCAAAGAAATTTTTCGTTCTTCATATTTGATTTCATCAATTCGAACCTTGATGTTGTCGCCTTTTTTCATATTTTCGTATTTTTTTGCATCTGTTGAGTCGCGCCACTTCGATTTTGGCAGCAAGCCGTTGATCCCTGGCGCAATTACGACAAAAAGACCAAACGCTTCTTTATTGTCGACGGTTCCATCGACCATTGTTCCAACAGGGTACTGTTGTGGAACCTGCAGAAATGGGTCACCTACGCCGCCAGCTTGTTTAATGGAAAGTGAAATCTTAAGACGGCCTTCTTCTTCATTTAATTTTAAAACTTTCACCTGAACTTGATCGCCGACCGCAACACCCTCGGCCGCATGGCGAAGCCGCACAAAACCGATTTCAGAAACATGCACTAAACCTTCAACTCCCGGTTCAATTTCGACAAAAGCTCCGTATGGTTCTGTGCGGGTTACGACTCCAGTCAGAATATCTCCGACTTTTGTTTTTTCGAGCCAAACACCTTCGTTTTCAGCTTTTTGAAGATCTAAAAGTTTTCGGCGAGAAACCACGATATTCTTTTTACGAGCATCAAATTGCGTAATGATGAACTCAAACTTTTTACCAATCATCACTGCGGGATCTTTAATGGGTTTTGAATCAAGCTGACTGATGGGGCAAAATGCGGATTGTCCTTGAACACTCACGCGATAACCGCCGTTTACAATCTCAGTAACTTTACCTTCGACAGGTAACTCCATATCGTAGGCATCTTCTAAGTTTTCAAGCTCGACCGGGGCTCCTTTAGCTCCTTTACGCGTTACACGGATTTCATCATGACGAACTTTCATCACAACCGCTTCGATAACGTCGCCGACTTTGTATTTGAGTTGTCTGTTCTCATCCATAAGATCTGAAGTCATAATCAACGCATCAGTAGGAGTTCCCGTCGATACGAAGGACTCTTCTTTACCGAGGGTCAGAATTTCTGAGCGAATGTTGTCACCGACCTTTAACTGGCGCTGTGTTGTCTCTAAAGACCGCTCAAACATCGAGGCGAAATCTTGCGACGCATTAGGTTTAGCTTCTTCATTAAACAGCGAATTTAAATCTTTTTTCTTATACAAGGTCGACCTCAAGAGTTTCGAATTGAAGCTTAATAACTACACTTCGCCTGGTCCGAATTCAACAATTTGCCTAGATTGCGAAGGAGATTACGAGTTCGCTGCTACACCTTTGTCTAAGTTGCTCTCAAGAGAGGTTTCCACGAGTCCTGAAATTGCCGAAAACCTAAAGCATCTCGCAGCTTTGGCCGAAAATAAGACAGTGCCGTCTCGTAACTTCCTGGAGCTCTTTTGATTCTAAAAGATAAAAACAAGGTTTTGTTTTTGAGCATTTACGGCATCATCGTTTTCTTTGCGATGGCCGCGATGTTTGGCGCGCACTATGTTTCTAAAAGCTATACCAAAATTCACAACGAGATCGGACCAAAAGTATTGGCGATTGGAAGCATGGATGCGGCAATCAACCGCATGATGCTTGAGGGTTTAAGTCAGGCGCTACTGCGAGTAAAAGAAGTAAGGATCGAAAAACACGATTCTGCTCACTCCGAGAATGTCGTACGCAGCGGGTTTAAATCTGACGACATCAAGTTCGAAGTAAATTTTTGGAAATTCGATCGGTTAATTAAGTCGTCGTACGAAGCAGAAAACCTCTACCGCCTAAGAGATCTGAAAAACCGACTCATAAAAACAATGGAGCCGTTTTATAGTCAGGAAGACACATTTACTCTGAAGGACTTCATCTCACTGAGAAATCAATTTGAAGAGTTTGAAAGAGAAGCGGCCCAACTGATTGACGAACTCGAAGGTGCAAGCCTCTACCATTTGCAGCGCGGAGAAATCGAAGTCATTTTTGCCGAAAGAGCCATGTATGTAGTCGGTGCGATGGCTTTGATATTAACAGGTCTGCTCATCTTAAGCCTTTATGAGTACGCGGCAAAAAACTTAAAGCAGATTCAACGGCAAAAGGCGGCTTTGATTGCATCACGCGATCGTGCCCTTGAAACAACAAAAACTAAGACGCGATTTTTAGCCAATATGTCTCATGAAATTCGCACTCCTATGAATGGGGTGATTGGGATGACAAATCTTTTGTTAGCAACAACTAAGGACCCAGTTCAGACCGAAAGATTAAGGATCATTCAGAATAGCGGAAATACGCTTTTAGATTTACTGAACGACCTTCTCGATTTTTCTAAACTAGAAGCAGATCGAGTAGAGCTTGAAGCAGAACCCTTTCAACTGCATGAAACTGTACGTGAGGTTGTAGAGCTCTTAGGTGCAAAAGCAGTCGAGAAAGGTCTCAGATTGAATTACGAACAGAGCGCAGACGTGCCTGCATGGGTTGTGGGCGACGTTACGAGATTTCGTCAAGTGCTGACAAACCTAGTAAGTAACGCCGTTAAATTTACTTTAAAAGGCAAGGTTGAGATTTCTGCTCGTGCTTTTCCACATGACGGAAACTGGAAAATAGAATTTAAAATTGCTGACACGGGCATCGGGGTCCCAGAAGAACTCAAGGACCGTTTATTCCAATCGTTCTCACAGATTGATGCTTCTACTACTCGACGCTTTGGTGGATCGGGTCTTGGGCTTGCAATTAGCAAAGGGCTTTGTGAACGAATGGGAGGTAACATTTGGGTCGAGAGCCAAGTAGGGCAGGGCTCAACGTTTTATTTTACTTTTACAGCTGGCGAAGCAAAGAATCGATTTATTGAGAAAAAAGAGCGGGCTTTGCCTGCAGCAGATCTTTCGATGGGAAATCATTTTCCGCTTCGGATTCTGGTCGTTGATGATAACCGTGTTAATCAGCTAGTCGCCTTGGGTTTTTTATCTCGTATTGGTTACGAAGCCGATGTTGCGGGCAACGGAATTGAAGCTCTAGAATGTATGAGCCAACATCGTTACGACATTGTTTTCATGGATTGCCATATGCCTGACATGGACGGTTTTGCGGCGACAGAAAAAATAATTGAGCTCTACGGAAAAAATCGCCCCAAAATAGTGGCTCTATCAGCAAGTACCATGAAGGCTGACATCGACAGGTGCCGTGAATCAGGTATGGATGCATTCGTTGCCAAGCCGGTAAGTTTAATAGAACTAACAAAAACGATCCACGACATTCTCCACTTAGACTCGTCGACATCCAACGTCTATCAAAAAGAATCAGAAAATCCAAAAGCCTCTACCGAGCCTTTTGATAGAAGACGTTTTCTTGCCACCTTTGACGGGATGGAAGAATTAGCCGGAGAAGTGGTACATAGTTTTCTTGAAGGCCTACCAAAAATCATGAGCAATTTAGAAGAAGCAGTTTTGAACAATGATTCACGCGCGCTGAAAGAGCATGCTCATCTTTTAAAAGGTTCTCTCGCAAGTTTTTATGCGGGACCCACTCAAGAGCTAGCTGCGAAGCTCTATGACTTAGGGAGCTCTCGAACTACTGAAGGTGCAAACGAGATATTAGGCCTACTAAAGATCAATCTTGAGATACTTAAGTTCTCACTTAAAAAAGCCTCCTAAAGCTTCTGTAGCAGTCCCATATCCGCGTAATCAATAAATCCGCGAATTCTAAACTCCGAATCTGTGCAGTTGGCAATCATGGCTTGTTTTACTATAGCAAAAAGTACCAACTCACAGGAGATTTGAGAGTTGCCATCTAAGATCAGGTCGATGTCATAATTGCTCGTATTTTTATCGCCTTTCCGATACGGATCACGAGGAGCTTCAATCCGATATACTTCGACATTTCTCTGCGACCTTGACGAGAGAGCTTCGCTAAATGCGTCGATTGAAATCTTACCTTGAAGAGAAATAAAACTGTCTTTTGGTGACGCAAACGAAGTCGGAGCCAAAACGCCGAGCAGAACCCAGATACTTAAAAAGTGCAGTTTTGTCATATTTAG
>CAZDFM010000013.1:0-2837 GCA_964504465.1 uncultured Pseudobdellovibrionaceae bacterium
GACTTCGAGGGAATGCGCCACAAATTTCAGCTACACGTGTTCTTCGTGAGATGGATTAAAGGAATTCCCACTGCACATGAACACCAATCGATAGAGTGGATTAAGACATTGAAGCTTTCTGATCGTAATTGGTCTGAGCCTGATCGTCCCTTTTTGGGACCAGTACAAGCACTCTTATGAAGAAGACTTCATGAATGTTTGAAGTGCATTTTGTCTTGATGAAATCTTAGTACTTAAATAGTCGCTTACAGTTTTGTTCACGGACGTGTATGTGTTACCATGAATTAAATAGTGGCGAATTGGAGGCACATTGAAAAACATACTCTCTGTAATGGCAGGTCAGATAAAAAGTTATCGCAAGAAGAGAGGTTACACTCAGGTCAGATTGTCATCTGAATCGGGAGTGGAACTCCGACATTTGCAACGTATTGAAGCAGGTTCAGTTGATATTCGACTTGGTACTGTTCAAAGAATTGCTGAGACACTTAAAATTCCGGCGGGCGATTTGTTTCAAGATCAAATGGAACAAAGACTTGATATCGAAGATATCTCACAACTTGGTCCGTATCAGATTTTGAATGGTTTGAATTTTGGAATACAAGTGATTGATACAGAAGGTTTGATTCGTTACACGAACCAGATCTGGGCGCGCATGATTGGTTACAACGTCGAAGACATCCAAAACAAAATGCATCTTTGGCAATTGATGCCAGATAAAGCAAGTGCGGACGAATTGAAAGCTTTCATTTCGAAATTGGTAACGGATAAGCCGCAACCCACTGAAGTTGTAAATCCGAATCTCACAAAAGATGGCAAAACAATTTGGTGCCACGTAAAGTGGAACTATCTTTACAATAAAGACGGAAAAGTTATTGGTTTCTTGTCAGGAATTTGGGAAGTGCCTGAGCCTAAAACTCAAGCGACTCCAAACAATGTAAGAACCATCAATGGATCTGCGTTTTCGGTCTAATCTGTAGCAGTAAAATTGATTTAAGAAAGCCTCTGAAAAGGGGCTTTTTTTATGCCCTAAAGCCAGCCTAAAGACTTAAAAGATAACTTACTGTAACATAATATAACTTATCAGAGATTGTTTGTTAAGCGCTAGATTCAGCGTACCCAATGGATTCGTATCACCCTCGCAGGCCTTTAAAAGCTGTAATTGCGTAGAGAGCTTCCAGTGTAATTAATTAAATTTTCCGTGTCGAGTCCTGCAATATGTGGGTTTTCTATTTCATTCAGGTGTAGTTTTTCTGAGTTAATTGTCTGTGCCGATTTGATTCTTTATAACTTGGTAAAACATGGAGGTTTTATGAAGTTAAATGGATTCTTATCGACTTTAATAGTTCCCGCTTTTGGATTTTCAGCACCTGCATTTGCGTGTTCTTGTATGCCCTTTGGTGAAGACTTTTTTGAGACTGTATATTTGCATAACTCTAAAGTTAAAACCGGAGAATGGCCCGAATCTGCGGCTTTAACTGTTGTTGTGGCACAGGTTTCAAAGCAACCCGCTTCCCCTACTGGTGAGCAAAACTTTGGTCCTAGTGAGATGACGGTGAATGTGATCGGCAGCCTTCAGGGCAATTCAGCGGCAAAACAACTCGTCATTAAAGGTGGTGATGGTGCTTCTTGTGAAGTCCCCGTCTCGACATTTAAAGAGACTAAAAGATATGTATTTGCACTGAGCCGAAATGACGTCGGCGAGTACTATATGTCTTTATGCGGGAACTATTTTAAAGAGATGGCTTCTGCGCCAAAGCCTTCATCACTGAGTCAGTAAAGGCTTTACCTGTTACAGATTTGATAAATTCTCGCTTATAAACGAGACAAATTCGGTCTTCAAAAACGGGTGCGTCTTTTACTTTCATGATCTTAGCGTGAGGTCGAGTTAAGGCACCGAGTGCTTTTACTACTTTTTCAGGTAAGATCGCATGCCCTGTGCCCGCAAGCATAAGGCGCGCAAGAACCTCAAGACTTGAAGATTCAATTACACGTTCATAATGAAAGCCGTCGCGCGATAACTTTGAAAGAAGACTCTGAGTCTGCAACAGGTTAGGTTCGATCAGTAAAACTTCTGGATTAAGACAAGTATTAGTACGCCACAAAGTGACTTGGTCGCGTAAAACTTCTTTAATGATTAGGTCTGGGTGTGGGACCGGATTCACCGCGATTGCGACATCAAGCTGTGAGCTGATCACCTGCTCGGTCATATGCCTCGAAAGGCCATGGGTAAGTTTAAGTTTCACTTTAGAATAGGACTTTAGAAAAGTCGGAACAAATTCCGGGAGTGTGAATTCTGCAACCGAGATATGGCATCCGAGTCTGAGGCTTCCCGACACTTCCTGAGAATCTTCTTTAAGGTTTGAAAGTAACTCGCTCCATTGAGAATTTAATTGCTCTGCTTTTTCTAGAAGAATTTTTCCGGCGGACGTTAGTAAAACTCCTTGTTTGGTTCTAATAAAGAGTTCGGCTCGGACCTCTGTTTCAATTCGCTTGAGGCAGTGACTAAGGGCTGGCTGCGTAATACCCAAACGTTCTGCGGCTCGCGATACGTGAAGGGTTTTTGCTGTCTCTAGAAAGTACTTAAGGTCTGTCGAGTTAATCATTCAATTTGGTTATCATAAGCAGTTTCTGAATTCATTGTTTTTATGCCTCACCCCTTGTTAGATCTCTTTCAGGGGGTATTTATGAAAAGAAGAGAACTTATAAAATTCAGTTTGTTGTCTGCAGGAGGAGTCATCTTAGCAAGACATGGTGCCGGAGTGGCTCAAAGCCTATGTGAAACGAAACTCACACCTCGTCAGCCAGAAGGGCCCTTTTATCCGTTAGTCGAGCAACTC
>CAZDFM010000013.1:2847-13287 GCA_964504465.1 uncultured Pseudobdellovibrionaceae bacterium
ATGAAGATGCCGACCTCGTTCAAGTTAGAGGTAGACCTGCAGGTGCCACTGGAAGAGTAGTGCTCATTGAGGGGGAAGTGACAGATCAGTTTTGTAATCCCGTCGAAGGAGCACTGGTCGAGATTTGGCAAGCCTGCGAGTCGGGACGGTATAATCACAGATCAGACCCTAACCCCGCTCCGCTTGATCCTAACTTTCAGTATTGGGGTCAGGCTCTCACAGATAAAAATGGTTTTTACCGTTTTAGAACTATCATCCCAGGCGCTTACCCTGCAGACCGGACTTGGATGCGCCCGCCTCATATCCATTACAAAGTTTCAAGGCGCGGGTACCGCGAACTCATCACGCAAATGTATTTTTCGGGAGAGCATTACAACGCGACAGATTTAATTCTGCAATCTTTGCCAGCTCAAGAACAGCAGCGAGTGATTGTCGAATTTCAAGAGCAACAGAACTTGCCCCACCCGGTAGGAGTATTTCCGATTCAGCTTCTAAGAATCAGCAACTAGTTTCAATAACGAGTGACGAATCTGCGCTCCTTTGGGCCTTCTGTGGCGACCAATTTCCTAAGAAGGCCTAAGGGGAGAACTTTTATAAGAGCTTAAGTGGTTTTTAGCACTTGAGGCCTAAAGTGAGCTTGGAACGGGCTTCGCAATGATCCCGCTACTATGTCTCAAACTGCCCGCTTTTTCTTGTGTTTTTTGGTCTTTTTGGGACTCCAAGTGGTTTTCTTAAGGCCTGCATTTGCAGTTCGCAAAGGTGTCGTAATTGATACCGCCGCTGAAGACTTAGCCTGGAAGTACACAGCCAAAATTGAAATTTTAAACAGCTTAAACTTTGTAATTAAGCGATGCTCAGGAACTTTAATTGATTCACGAGTTCTTTTGACCTCGGCGCATTGTTTTTCAAAGGAATCAAAATCAGTCCTTGTGGGTTTTGGACTCAACGCTGAAAGCTCTTTCCAGTCACATACTCTAAGTTTCTCGGTTCACCCCGATTTTAAAGATATTCCAACACTTATTGATCAAGAAAATGGAATTCATCAAGGTGGTGCGAGTGTAGATTTAAATCTGTTAGGAATTGCTCCAGAAAATAAAGAGTTCCCGGTGAATATCGAATACTACCTATCTGAACTCGAGAAACTTCTTACTTACGGAATTCATAACTGGCTAATTGAAGACCTCGGTGTGCCGACAATTCCCCACAATGACTTAGCCCTGATTTTTTTAAACGAAGATGTGCCGGAACCGTTTAAAGCTGTGCCTTTCGCAAGAAATTTTACACCCGGATATGGGCAAATACTTAGAGCGTCAGGCTTTGGGCTTCACGGGATTTCAGAAACAGCATTAGATGATCAGTTGCGAACGACCAAGGATTTAAAAATCACAGGCGTCGTCGTGGATGGTAATTACGTTACACACATCACGGCGTTTTCTTTTGGAGACTCAAACGTATGTATCGGTGATTCGGGCGGTCCAGCCGTGATCGAGACCGACCAAGGTCATGCTCTTGTTGGGGTTTTAAGTGCGCTTACGAATTTTTGTTATGGTTTTTCGTATTTCGCGGCGCCATCTTTTCACGTCAGCTGGATTAACGCTGAAGCTTTTAAATATCTGGGACGATTTCTGGAGTTCTAGACCTCGATTTCTAGACCTGAGTTTTGCGCCCTAAGATCTCAATTTCACATTGAAAAACACCGACAAGTCTTTGTAAGAAACAAAGGCAAATTTTTAATGTTGGCTCAGCTCAAAACGCGATTTAGAAACTGGTTACTTAAAACCAGAAATCTCAGTTTACCCTCAGAGGGTATTCATCAATTGGCGTTTCGACATGGGCTTGATCGCAGACGCCACCCGCGCGTGAGTTTTCCTAAAAATTTTCCGTTCTTTTCTCAGCCGTTTTTTGAGTTTCAAGGAATCAAATTTGAAGTCGTTGATTTGAGCCAAGGTGGAGTCTGTTTATTTGATCCCAAAGACGACTTTACGATGCCCGTAGGAAGCACAAATGAAATGTGTTGGGTGAGTCGCGACTTAAAAGAAAAAGTAAAGTTTCAGCTCGTTGGGATGTCCTACCAAAAAAAGCATTTAGAATTTAAAGAAGCAAGCCATGAATTAGTTCAAGAAATCTCACAGTTTCTAGAGGCGGGCATTTGCGGCCAAAAAATGCGCCGCTCAATGCTTTCAACTCACGCACATATCGAAACCTCCATTCTTGAACTTTGGATTGGAGTAGGCGGCGCTAACTTAAGCTTTCAGTCAGATCCCCATTTTGTTGCCTCATTAGACGGTCCTGAGTTTTGTGTGAATTTTTATAAAGGCTCACTTCCCGTTTACCGTTTTCAAGACGAACGCAAAGGTCGAGTGCTGCCTCTCGAAGAACGAATTAAACTTTTATTTTTTATTTCAAACTTTCCGGTTCTTTCCTCAAGAATTCAGAATTTACTTGAAGATTGGGCGCGTGCGGAAGCTCAAGCGCTTGAGAGGGCCGGATGAAGCTCAGCCCCACGGTAAGTTTTGATGTTTTTCAGCCTCGACTTAGACAAGGAAGGCTCATTCCTTACGGGAAAAAAGTTGTTTATGAAACTTTTGAACCATTTAACCAAATTGTCCTCCCCGTTGAAATGGCGGATCTTGTCGCTTTAAGTGGTGGGCGCTTTAACATGCGCGAAATCATTGAAAAGATTTATCAGCGGCAAGGTTACGTACATTTTAAATCGATTTTCGAAACCGTGCATCGGCTTCAGCAAGAAGGATTTTTTGAAAACGGGCACGAGCTTGCCCCTCCGGATCCATCTTCTCTTCCGCAGCTTCATTCTTTGTTACTCGATACTCTTACTTGGGATTTTTGCCTTTTTAAGCGGGTATCAAATGACTTTAAGAGCCCATGGGCATTTTACTTGCTCTCGATGCTTACAGTTGTTGTTGCTCTTTTGTCGGCTCTTATTTTTCCACAAACCGTAGAACCTATTCTACTTGCGCTAAGTGAAGGTTCTTTTTTTATCGGGTTGTTAAAAGCATGGGTCATACTTTCAGTTTTAATTAGTTTTAAAAATATTCTGAAAGCCGTATTCCTAATCTTTTTAACGGGCAAGATATATAATATGGGCTTTTCAATCAAACCATGGGCTCTACATTTTCAAGTTGGAAACGAATCACAATTTTTAATTCAGAGTAAAACGTTTCTAGTGCTTTATCATTTAGGATTGGTTCTCTCGCCGCTCGCGCTTATTACGGCTTGCTCATACTTTATGAGTTACGAAACTCTCACTAGTTCGCTTTTGCTCTCATTGGTTTATGTTCTTTGGCAGCTGAATCCGTTTAGTCGATCGCAGTTAACCCAGTTCTTTAGAAATTACTTTGATCTTGAAGGGCGCCTGCAAGTCTCAAGTTTCTTTAGCTCGACGTCTATCCTGCACTTACTTGATCCATATTCAGAAAACTCTGCGCTCCGCGCGCAGGCGCTTTTTAGGTGGATCCACATTAGTTGGACGGCCGGCGGTCTTGCCTTTCTGTCTTGGATGATTGTGCCTCACTTAAGTTTTCAGCAAGCAATTGCCGCCGAGGCTGGCGCCGAGGATTTTGTTGCGGGTTCAATTGTACTTTTGGCTTTGTTTGGAATCTGGAACTATTTGCTCTGCCAAAGTATTCGGTCACTCTATTTTATCTTTTTAGCAAAACCGCTCCAGCGAGTAATCTCTGCAGCCCAACATTTAAAAGCAGAAGCCATAGCGGCCCCAAACAAGCTCGAAGTTTTCGAGCGCCTTAGTGACTTACCTCTTTTTAACAATCTGACAGATGAGTTTATTAAAAGGGTCATTGAATCAAGTGAAATGGTCACATTTGAAAAAGGCCACTTTGTCGTGACAGACGGAGAACGAGCAGAGCATCTGTTTGTGCTTTTTTCTGGTTCCGTTGAAATTTCAAAATTGTCTGAAGGCGGTCGGCGTTGGCTTTCGGACATTTTCCCAACTTCTATTTTTGGGGAGTCTTCAATTACAGATGATCAATTTCGTCATGCCGATGCCATTGCTACTGCCCGCTCGGCAGTCTTGAGAATTCCTTCTCAACTTGTACGCGACCTTGCTCAGGACAATCGCTACATTCGTGATCTTGACTCTTTTAAAGGGGCCATCGCCGTAAACCAGTTCTTTCATTCGGCACCGATGTTCCGTTCGCTTCCCAAAGAAGTTACAGAAACTCTTATGAACCGAAGTAAGCTTGATTACTGCTCGTCTGACGAAGTGGTTTTTGAGCAAGGTTCAACCGGCGACCGTTTTTACATGATCCTTAGAGGTTCAGTCGAAGTTTATATAAACGGCAAAAACGTAAAACGTATTCGACAAGGTGGGTTCTTTGGGGAGATTGCAGTTATCGCGGCGATTCCCAGAACCGCGACTATTAAAACTGCGGAACCCACTGTTTTACTCAGTATTCAGGTAGATGTGTTTTGGGAGATTTTGGTTCAACACATTGAACTCGCACTTTTTATTGAGTCGGTGGGAGAGCAACGTTTTAAAGAGGGTGTTCGCCTGTCTCAAAGTGAGACGAAACCTCCCCGAGCTGCTTAATGAGAAGAGAAGCTTTTGAGTTTAGGAATTATCATAAAAAAACGTTTTATTTGGGTACAGGATCTGCCGATAGGCTAGTTGGATTATCTGGTGAACTGACCCTCCAAAAAGGATGTTTATGCCTTTAAAATTACCTCCCTATAAATTGGCTTTCGTTTTATTGGGACTAACTACGACAATCCTGGTGTTCTTTAATTCGTGTCAGGGGCCAGGTAACGGCTTTCAATCTTCGGTGTCGGCTTCAAGTTGCTCGCTTAAAGCAGGCTTAGTTAAAAAAATGAAGCTCACCGTCAGTGAAAAACAAGAGATCTTAAAATCTCAACCCTCTGTTTATGATGCTAATAAACTCCAGTTGGGATTTTCAAATTCACAAGTTTCCGGAAAAGCCACTGATCCCGTTATTGCCGAAGGAACAGACCTTGCGGTCTTGATCGACAACGACTGTCTTATAGCTATGAATCAAACGCCGGATGAGATTCCGCTCTCGAGTGAAATTTCAAAAGATCGTGCCCATCCAGATCAGTTAAAGCTACAGACTTATGACTACGAACTGACTCGAAATTGGCAAGCCTCAGAATTTGAGGCTCTCGTAAATAAAGATGTTTGTATCAAAGGTGTCACCTATAACAAAACCTATACTCTTGCTGCGTCTTCACTTTCACCAACTGATCCTTACCTGGCTCAGCAACAACACTTTGCTTCGCTTAAAGCCCCTCAAGCCTATGCAAAATTTTATGATCCCAATTTTGGAATGAAAAAAGCCGGAGGCCCAGGTGTTGTAGTTGCGATACTTGATACGGGTATCGATTGGACTCACCCCGATTTGGACGACAACTTATGGAAATATAAAGTCGGAAACCAGACCTTTTACGGAGTGAACGCACCTACTTTACTTGGTGGCGGGGCGCCTGATTATAATACGATTGACGATGCATCTAATGGACACGGTTCTCACGTTTCAGGAATCGTCGCAGCGGTCGCAAATAATAACTTAGGTGTAGCCGGCCTCATGCCTTTTCGGGCAGAAATTATGGCGGTTAAAGTCTTTAAACTAACCGGCAGTGGCACTTCGCTCACACTTGAAACTACGACTGCAATTGTAGCCAATGCTATTCGTTGGGCTGCTGATCACGGAGCACAAGTCATTAACTTAAGTCTTACAAAGCTTGAAGCAATTGACTCGTCAGTTCCAGGTTCGGGCCGGGACGTCGAATATGAGTCAGCACTCCAATACGCAATTAATGCCGGAAGTTTTGTTGTCGCAGCGGCAGGCAACTCGACCACCAAATATGCGGCACAAGAGATTAACGACACAACTTTTACCTCGCTCCCCGCTCGTTACGGCAAAGAGTATGCAGGTATGCTTGCAGTCGGAGCTTACAATATCTCAGGAGGTGCTAAAGCTTACTTTAGTCACTGGGGTAAAGAGTACGTTGAAATCGCAGCTCCAGGTACGCAGAGCAATGGCTCTAGTGCCGCGGCAGGAATCTTTTCAACGATTCCGACCTATGTAGGATCTAAATCTGGCTATGGGACCTTAGAGGGAACTTCGATGTCTGCACCAATGGTTGCGGCCGCAGCGGCGCTCACAATTGGAGTGATCCGCGAAGCCTACGAGCTTGTGCCGACACCGTCTGAGGTTGAAAATATCATTCTAGCCTCAGCTCATAAATCGAGCCTGTTATCTCCCTATTTTAAAGATGGAAATCAATTGGACTTAAATTCGCTGATTGACGAAATTCACAAACGCTATCCAAAAACTCGTGGATCAGATGATACGACCGTGGGTGGCCTTGATTCTTGCCCTTAAAGAGCTATAGAAAACTCTAAATTTTGAGCCGTAATCAAACTCACTTTTTTTAATGGAAAGTGAGTTTGAACCGCGTCCTTTTGAAGTTTTTCGACTACCCAGTTTAAGAGCTTTTGTTCTGTAAGCACCTGGCCTTTAAGCTCAGCATGATCCAGATTTAAGTGGACATGATCAAGGCCGCTTACGACTTCACCTAAGCGCTTGGCCCAAAACTCTTTTGCATTTTCTGAATGCTCAGCGTTTGTTGTGATTTGAAACTCGAGTATAAGGTTTGCGCCTGTACCAAACTTAGGAACAGTTAGGCTTAGATCCGACTTTGCAAGACCTACCGAAAACTCTTTACGTAGCTTGAGCTGCATACTTAAACATGAAGTAAAGAGTGATGAGGTGCTGACAACTTCTCTGCACCATTTAAGAAATCAATTTCCATTAAAAATATAAGCCGTTTAACCTTGGCTCCAACTTTAGAGCAGAGTTGCTCGGTCGCGTGTGCGGTTCCGCCAGTTGCAAGAACATCGTCCATCACTACTACAGCTTCGCCTGACTTAAGGTCATCTGCGTGAATCTCGAGTGTATCTGTACCGTACTCAAGACTATAAGAGTGAGAATGAGTTTTTCGGGGGAGCTTTCCTGGCTTTCTAACTAAAACTAAGCCAAGTCCAAGTTGCTGCGCGACCGCAGCTCCCAAAATGAATCCCCGACTTTCGATAGCTACAATTTTTTTAACATCAGCGGGAACAAGTTCACTTAATAACTGAGTCAGTGCCGCAAAAGCTTTAGGGTCAGCTAAGACAGGAGTCATGTCTTTAAAGACGATTCCCTTCTTAGGAAAGTCAGGCACTTCTTTTATAAGTTCTGAAATTTGAGAGATATTCATTTATGTCCTACTTAAAAGACCAAGTTCTAAAGCCTCGTTTTTCGGCTTCTTTTAGATCTGCGCCGGAGATCTCAAACACATTGGCCTGTCCAGTAATCGAACCGCATACTTGGATATGCATTTGGCCGTCTTGTTTTTTCTCCATCGAGTAAATGGGAATTCCTCGAAGCTCATTCTTCATTTCGTTAAGCGAAACAGGCTTTCCCATTTTGCATTGAAGACTTCCGTCGTATTTATAAACGAGCACACGTTTATCGGTCGTAGTACCTGGTGGAGTAGGCTCTTTCTGAGGTTCGTTACCTAAGCTGCCTGCAGCTGCACTGGGGAGTCCTGTCTGAGGTACCTGAGGCTTACGACAGTGGCCTGAAGCACAGCCAATAGAAAGACATACTAGAGCGAGACCAAAGATCAACTTCATCGCGTCACCTTTTCCCAAGGCCAACGCTGCCATGTCTGAGTCCAATCTAATTTAATCGCAAAAAGATTTGCATCGACTGAAATAAAATAGGCTTCGCCCTTGTCGTAATCTAAAGCAACCGAACTTGTGACCCCACGGCCCGGGTGAAATTGGCCTTCTAATTTCCCTGTTCTTCCGTCAAGCGCATAGATAGGTCCTGAAGAGTCGCCAACGATCACGAGTCCACGGAATAGCTTTGGTTGGGTCGGAAGTCCTTTAACTTTATAGCTCCAAATTTCTTTTCCAGAATCTAAATCTACAGCCATGACCTTACCTTCGCTTGAACCGAAGTAAATGCGGTCTTGGTCAAGAGTCACTGCCGAAAAGCCACCTTCATCACGGCTCCAAAGAACTTTGCCGGTTTCTTTTTCAAGACTATAAAGTCCACCGTCGTAGCTTGGGATAAAAATGCGGTCCCGAAAAATAACGGGCGAAGCATCTACGTCTTTAAAGCGTTTGCTACGGTTAATGAGGGATTCCCACTTGAGAGCCCCGTTTGCCTTACTTAAGGCTACAAGATACCCATCACTAAACCCGACGTAGATATTCTGATCATCAACAGAGGGTTTTGAACCTCCACGAATCGACAGCTGAGAAATTTCGGGACGGTTATAAGTCCAAACACTCTTTCCGGTTTCGCTATCAAGTGCATAGAAAGTGTTATTTCCGGCCAAGAAATAAACGCGGCCTTCGCGAACCAAAGGCTCACCTAAACCTTCGGCTCGAACAGGAAAGGTCCAAAGACTTTGCCCGGTTAAAGCTTCGATACAGTAGAATTGCCCATCACTCGATGCAAAGTAGAGTTTGCCGTCAACAAGTTGAGCGCCGCCTTCGACTCCATTTGTAATCGCATTTTCCCAGACAAGATGACCTGTGTTGCGATCAAAGGCTTTGATTCCATCAATCGCATTGGCTTGTATCACAAGCTTTTCAGTTAAAAGAGGTTCCATGCGATGAATACGCCGAAACCCTAGGTATTCTTGCGAAAGAGTGCTCCGAGCCCAACGGCGTTTAATTGAGAACTCTTTGGGAGCTTTTTGCTCAAGACTTGAACAAGCCGTGAGCAAAAACGCGAGAACACCTAAACCGAAAAACTTCACAGACTGGCTCCGTCTTTTGCTGGAACGGGATTTAATTTTTCCTGAATTTCAAGTAGGCGGCTCATGGATTGAGCTGACTTACCTGCTTCTGTGTCACCATACTCGGTGCTTACACGCGCGTATATTTCTTTCGCCTTTTCGGGGTGACCAAGCTCTTCTTGGAGCACAGCCATTTTTAAAAAGACTTCGGGGTGTAAAAACTTAGCCGACTTTTCTTCTGTAATTTTTGTGAGTTCCTGTAGGGCTTCTTCGGATTTTCCCGTTTGTGATAACAAAGACGCAAACTGAACTTTAAATAGGCCGTAGATCCAAGAACCTTTATCAAGTCCTGGCTCAACTTCTTTTAATAGGCCAGAAGCTTGCTCAACACGCTTTTGCTCCACCAAAAAATCCGCGAGTTTCATTGCAGCCGCTTGGCCCGCCACGGTTTTCTTATTTTCTTTGATCTCGTTTTCTAAGCCTGTGACGAGAGCGGCGTAATCCGTCTCGTAATCGGCTTTGATTTCGGGCATAGCTGCGGGAGCTTCAGGATTTTTTGGATCAACTTTTACGCTTTCTTGCGCTTTGCGGGCGAGTTCCTCTTGTTTTTTCTCAAGCTTGCTCGTCCAAGCAAAAACCTCGTCCTGAGCCTTTTCTTCGCGGTAGTGACTCCACTGTTCGTAACCAGCATAGCTCGCACCCGCAATCACTAAGACAATGACTACAGCTAAAATTGCGGGCCATTTATCTTCTAAAAAACGAAGTGCACGGTCGCCAGTTTCGAGAAAGGCATCTGTTTTTAACTCTTCTTTTGAAATTCGTTTAGCCACGCTGCTGTCCCATCCTTATTTTTGCCGAGTTGTCATTTCTTTCAATGTTGAAAAAGGTCGCGCTGTGCGTCCGTGGTGATGAGTTCGTAGTGCTCCAATTTGTTGAACTCGACGTTCAGCTAAACGATCAGCTGCACGTTGAGTAGGCAAATTCTCCGCATCTGAGATCTCAAACACATTGATAAGATTGTCATATACTTTAATTGTCTTATCAAAGGCTCTTTCTGCAGAATAACCTTCTAATTCAACAAACACGTTCATCAATCCGCCGGCGTTGATAACGTAATCAGGTGCGTACAAAATGCCCATTTCTTTTAAATGCTCACCGTGACGAACTTCAGCCAATTGGTTGTTAGCTCCACCCGCAACGATTTTGCATTTCAATTTTGAAATTGTAGTGTCGTTGATAACTGAACCCAAGGCACAAGGAGCAAAAACATCACATTCACTTGTGATGATGCCTTCTGGATCTAAGCCTTCAAGACTGTACTTTGAGCTGAGTTTTTTTACTTTCTCTTGGTCGATGTCGGCAATCGTAACTACGGCACCCTCTTTAACAAGATAGTCCACTAAATGTGAACCTACGTTACCTAAACCCTGAACCGCAACGCGAACACCTTTAAGTGAATCGGTTTTAAGTTTGTACTTTACCGATGCTTTGATTCCTTGAAGTACGCCGTGTGCCGTATAAGGCGATGGATCGCCTGAGCCGCCTAAAATTTTAGGAATCCCAGTTACGTAAGGCGTTTCCATAAAGATATATTCCATATCATTGACGGTCGTACCTACGTCTTCAGCGGTGATGTATTTTCCCTTAAGT
>CAZDFM010000014.1:0-2975 GCA_964504465.1 uncultured Pseudobdellovibrionaceae bacterium
TAGAGGCTTCAGATCGAATCGGGGGTCGCATTTGGAGCCACCATCCGGACGGTCAATCCTTTCCGATTGAGCTGGGGCCTGAATTTGTGCATGGCGAAGCACCCAATACCAAAAAGTTTCTTAAAAAAAGTATTAAGCGGCTAAAGCAAAAGCAGCTCTATTTTGCGAGCGGCAGTTTTGAGAATCTCGATGATCTAGCAAGCATTCTTAACCGGGGCTTTAAACTCTATGACAAGTCTGAACCGGATTTTGCGATCTCAGAAATCTTATCGCAAGATACTTCAAAAGAAGCTCGAGTTTTTGCGGGCTTTGTTGAAGGCTTCTTTGCCGCCGATCCGAATCGACTCTCTAAGATCTCAATTGCAGATTTAGACGGTCGGGATTTTGTTATAAACTCACAAGCAACAAAGGGATATGACGAACTGCTCGACGTTATAAAGGCCGAGATCGATCAGCAGTATTACACCGAACTTCTTAACTCTCCGGTTGAAAGAATTGAGTGGCACAAACAAGATGTAAAAGCTACGTGCGGGAATGTAGTTTTAGAAGCTGAAGCTGCAATTATCACGATCCCAATAGAAAATTTGAAGCGTATGCAGTTCTTACCTGAGTTAAAAGAAACTCAAGCTGCGGCCGAACTTATTGAGGGTGGTGCGGTCATCAAGCCCATTGTAACTTTTAAAGAGCCGCTCTGGAACTTAGGTACTGAAGACCAACAGCAGATTCTATCTCCTTCACTTAATTTTACTGCCCGATGGGTTTGGAAGGACGCTCCCCGTTTTCAACTGACAAACTGGGCCGGTGGCGTTCATGCAGAAAAACTTTCGGGCGAGCCAAATGATGTCATTTTAGATCTCGTTTTAAAAGACATCTCGGCCTTAACTGGCATTGAGGTTAAATCACTCGAACCAATGGTTGAAAACTTTTACTTCCATAACTGGATGAAAGATCCCTGGGTGCGTGGTGCTTACAGCTATTTAAAAGTTGGAGGCAAAAACGCGCGCAAAATCTTGGCTCGGCCCATTGAAGAAACTCTATTTTTTGCAGGCGAAGCTACCGCAACCAATGGATCAGATGGAACTGTAGAAGGCGCATTAACCGAAGGCTTAAGAGCGGCTCGTGAACTTATACGTTCGACTTCAACACAACAAAATCTCCAATCACCAGAACATCAATTCCTGTATTAATAAAACATGCGATCGCATCACTAGGTGAGTTCACGATCGGTTCACCTCGGCGATTAAAACTTGTATTCACTAATACTGGATGCCCCGAAAGCTGCTTAAAAGCTTCTAGTAGGCCAGCCATTCTTGGGTTACTTTGAGAATCTACGGTTTGAATTCTTGCCGAAAAATCCATATGGGTTATTGCCGGCAGTTCACTTCGCTCAGTTCTTAGTTGCTCGCCGATGTCTAAATCAGAAAACGTCTCAGGGAGCGGCTTTCTCCACTTTTCAACTACTGGGTAAGTGAAAAGCATGTACGGCGATCGGCCGCTGCCTTTGAAGTAATTTTCGCTTTCACTTTCGAGTACCACTGGAGCAAAAGGCCTAAAGGTCTCACGAAATTTTACCGCGACATTCAGTCTCTTTTGCATTTCCGGATCATTTGCTCGAGCTAAAATACTTCTTCTACACAAGGCTCGCGGTCCCCATTCTGCGGGTCCTTGAAACCAGCCAACGATTTTGCCGTCATTTAAGTAGGAAGCAGTTCTGCTAAGAAGCTCCGGCTCAGAAAGTTCTGCGTATTGCAAACCAGCAATTTCGAGGGCCGTTTTAATTTCTTCTCGAGTGAACTCTGAGCCCAGGGCGCAGTTTCGCATACCATCAGTGGGCAAAACTTTTCTCGAACAACTCTCGACCAGATAAGAATAAGCCATCGCAGCTCCAAGTGCCCCGCCAGCATCTCCAGCAGCAGGTTGAATCCAAATGTGATCAAATATTTTTTCTCTCGCTAATCGACCATTTGCCGCACAGTTAAGGGCCACGCCCCCAGCCATTACCAGATTTTTTTCACCTGTGAGTAGCAGCGCATGCCGCGCCAATCGAATGACTCCTTCTTCAAGAGCACTTTGCAACGCGAAGGCAAGATTTGCATGTTCTTTCTTTAGCTCTGATTCAGGCACGCGCCTTTCGATTCCAAAGAGCAAACTCCATTTTTGTGGATCTACCATGCGGCTACGCTTCTGGAAATCAAACATCTTCGTGTTTAAAGTGAGCGAGCCGTTTTCATGCAGTTCAATCAGTTCAGTTAAGATAAGATTGCGAAATTTTTCGACTTGCTCACTTTGCTTATCCGCAAAAGGTGCAAGCCCCATGACTTTGTACTCGCCCGAATTAACCTTAAATCCTAAAAACTGAGTCACGGCAGCATAAACTTATCCCCAAGAATTGGGGTACCGCATTTCTTGAAGAATTTCGATCTTTGAACCTTGGCCTTTTCCAATAGTACACGTGGCCCACTCACCCACTCCATCAATCGTTAAGATTGCCGCTGACTCAAAAGGAGAGGGATAAAAGGCGCTGCCAGAGTGAGAAAGGTGATGTTCTGAAAACTTTAAACGATCACTGACATCTTCATTTAAAAGCAATTTTAGTTCACGGCGTAATTTCTGTTTTAGAAAAAATTTGTCGCCCGACCAAATCTTCAAGCCACGTTCAAAATTTTCGAAACCAAAAGGAGCGGTGTTCATCAAGTCAAAGAGGATTCGCTCAAATGTAAGCCAAGGTTTTTCGTAATAAACTATTGCAGAAAGTTGTGAAGCCGTAATTCCCGCCGCACGCAAGCAATGTGTAATTGAATGACTTGGAAACGATGAATCCCCTTTTATACGCGAGTATCTTTCTTCTTGTGACGCGGCAACTACCTGCCCTTCAGCTACTAAAGCTGCGGCGGAATCATGATAATACGCTGAGATTCCCAGTACGTATTTCATCAGAAAATTGTGTCGCTGCGCATTGCCGCTGGGGAGCATGT
>CAZDFM010000014.1:2985-13219 GCA_964504465.1 uncultured Pseudobdellovibrionaceae bacterium
GCCTGCTAGCTCGTAGCATTTGAGGTTGAGAGGAATGGGATCGAGAAAGCTTGCCTGTGACATGCCAAAGACATAAACGGATACTAAATAGGCCCCCACGATGCCCATCGTATTGCTAAATATCGTGATGAGGCCAAGAAGTAAAAAAATAACGATGATCGGAATGAGCCAAAACCTTTTGTGGGTAAAGATAAAACGACGAAGATCGAGCAGCACTTCGTAAAGGTCTTTCATCAAAAAATTTCCTCAAAGTCAGCTGCAGTGAATTGCTTATTCACTTCTACGAATTCTCCCTGTTTTTTACTCTGTCTTTTACTAGCAGTTCGGACAATCACAGCTATGGGTGTAAACAGAAGATAGTAAAAGAGCCTTAAGAGATAGGTACGTATGCGATGCATTCGCCTATGTCATCAGAGTGCGAGCTCGACTGTCAACGAAACCCCGACCTTAGTCCTCTGTCTCAAGTTAATACAAATTTTAGCGTCAAAGGTGTGAAGACGCAATAGTCGCCAGAGATGCCCACCATCTTGACGAAATAAGTTAAAAACCTTTAAAATAAGGTACTTCGAGACGAACAATCTTTTGACCTGTTCGAGACCAAAGGAACATATGAATAGACGGCAATTTCTCTCTATTACGGCACTTCCACTGCTTGCTACAACCGGGTTTAAGGCAAAAGCGCACATAGTGGCCCTACCTTTTCATCTCACCAAAAAAGATTCATTGAGAAACCAGTTCCTTTCTGCGTCTCAGCAGCTAGATTCTTTTGGCAATAAGATTGAACCTATTTTTTATTATTTTCGTCCCGCCGAGTTCGGACTGGTTCGTCAAGCTTTTGATATTGGACTTGTACGAGAGATCTGGACAACTCCGCCCATGCTCACTCTGTTAGACCGCAAGTTTGGTTTTACCGGAGCTTTGGGTGTTAACGGAATGCACCTCGAGAAACTTTCATTCGGGCTTCGAAAGCTTTTATCCCAGGATATCTCGTTGAGTTATTTCTCTTTGCCTCAAACCAATTTTTATTTTGCTCAAACCTCAAATGAACCACCACAGTCGGTTCATTGCTTTTATCCCTTCAGGCAAATACTTTTTGGCAAGGTGGAAAATTCAGAGTCCGCGATTTTAGACTGTTTGCCATTATCTGTAATAAAAAGTCGACCAGAATTGCGTGAGGCTAAACTCCATTTAGATACCTTTTCTCACCCTCTTCACCTTGGTTTAGTTATAAGAAACGATCATAAACGTCTTGAACAAACTCGCACCGTTGCACCCGTGGACTTTGCACCTAGAGTGCCTAAGTTTTTAACTCAGGTGTACGAAAAATTTCAGGCCAATTCAGCCAGCTTGGTCGAAGATTTCTGGCGAAATCACGCCGAGGGAATTCCCTTGGTTCAGGGATAACTTAGAATGCTCAAGTTGAAACTTCTCCTTCTGCTGTCGATGCTCCTCAGTACGACTGCGCAGGGAGGCGTCCACGAAAACGCCTTTATTAAACTGAAGAGCGCACTCCAATTAGGTCAGCCCCCTGCTGATTCGGATCAGTTAATCGATTATATCTTTTTTATTGAACACAACTACGATCTTCCAAAAACCGAAATGTGTCGGTTTTTGAGTCTTTCGAAAGTCAAACCAAGGGCGGACGCTGCAGTCGACAAGTTTACGCCTAGGAAAGTTTCGTGGTTTGCGAACTTCCGACGAAAAGTTGAACCCTGCAGAACTCCTGGTGCGAGCCATTTCAATACGTGGCTGCGCAAAATGGACTTTAATATTCTGTTGTTTGGTACCAAAGCTAAAGATAACTATCTAAGAGAGATGAGGCTACACCCTATCCTGGCATTGGATTATCAACTCCAGTATGCACGCGTTTTTTTAGCTGAGGGGCAAGGGGAAAAGTTTGAACGAGAGATCAATAACATCCTCAATAAAAAAATTAAGCCAACGGAGCTTAATGTAAATAAAATGCACTGGGCAAGGGTCTTTCTGGCGAATTATCAGCTTAACCTTGGAAACTTCGAGGCCGCGGATAACAATTTAAAAATGATTCCTGAAGACTATCTCGCCAAAGATTCAGCATTACAAAAAGAGTACCAAATTATAGCGTTTCAAAAGGCAGTTGTCGAAAAGCTCTCAGGAAAACAAAATGCAGCAGTAACCTTCCCTGCCTTTTGCGATTTCAAATCAGATTCGTTCATGCGCTATCGCGAACTCGAAATTTGTTTGATCGCAGATGTAATGCTCAATAAAAACACCAAAAGTCCTTACCTTACTGAACTTGAGCCCTTAATTTCGAAGCTTTTCCCGATTCAGGTACCTCAACTTGCACTTACCCTTATAGCTCTCGAAGACCAGGGTTTAACTTCTAAAGTCGACGCTCGAAAGCTACTGGCCGACATTGAATTGCCGAATGAGGAACAAACGATTTTTAAGTATATTTTTGAATATGCAAAGAACCGAGTCCCTAAAAAAGACGCGACCAGCCTGAATCGAGTAATTAAAGCTATGGGGCGCTATTCATTGTTTGGTATCATTAAACTCCAAACCCAAAAGGAGCAAAGCGGTGGATGACAATAATTCAAAACCAAAACCGAAAACACAACAAGACGTCGCTAAAGGATCGGCCGCGAAAGCTAGCTCACTGACTCCTGAAGAGCGTGAAGATTTAAGACGCCGTATTATAGAACAGCTTGATGAATCTGCTGAAGAAGTAGACCTTAACGACGAAGAAGAACAGGTCCTATTTCACCTCGCTTACAAAGCTGGTTAAATGCTCCGAAAGATCGAACGGATTAACGCGCGGGAAGCTAAGCGTGACTTTAAAAATTTTGTAGTCACTCAAACTCCCGTCATAATTCTAGATCTGTATTCCAACGAAAGCTTGCTCAATATTAGCAGTCCTGTGCAATTGGCCGAAGAACTCGGCGACATAGAGCTCACGATTGGCAGCAATTACTACGACAAGTTTTTAAGTGATGAGCCTAGTGAGTCCAAATTTAAAGATTACGTAATTACTCTTAAGAAATATCTCGATTCAATAATGCATATCCCTGAGATTGACCTTTTATGTCGCGAGCAACGCCTACCAGCTATGATGCAAGCGCGTTTTGCAGTTCCTGATCTCATTCAGGTCCTTCCAAATCCAGACGCTGTGCAAATGATGTATGTTGCAAATGATCGTACCGTTGCACCTTTGCATTTTGACGGAGACTTTCGTGAAGTGCTTTTTACCCAGATCGTTGGAAAAAAGAAGATCTACTTAGTCGAGCCGCGTTTTAGCGCTCGACTAAATCCGATCAAGAACTTTAGCGGCATCCCCATACACCGTTTTGAAGAAAATGAAAAAGACGAATTTTTTGCCTTCAATCATGCCTACCATTGCCATCTAGACCCCCGCGAGACCCTTTACATACCTAAACTCTGGTGGCATCAACTAGAAAACCAAGGCATTACAATGGCGGCGAGTGTGCGCTTTGGTACGACCTCGCATAACAAACTGTTGCAATCGCTCCCTCTCAATTATTTGACACAAAATATTGCGCGAGAGCTCTTTGATCCAATCACCGGAGAGAGTCGTAACGAAAGTGTCTTTAAGCAACTCGTGAGCGCAGTAGAAGAAACTTCTCTGACAGAGAATCATAAAACCGAAAGTCTATTGGCCATTTTAAAGAATATCTACAGCGAACTCTGTCCATCGTCTGTCCAGATCCCCTATCTCTCGAGCTGGTTTGAAAATGAAGTAAAAAATAATGCAAAGAAGTTTGAACTCCTCTATGGAACGTTTAAAGGGAAAGCTTAAATGGGCGCGCCTACTACTACTGCATCAAAACTCGTAGAGCATGGAGATTCCGTTGAGCGAAGTGACTTTCCTCAAGATGATTCGCAAAATTCAAAAATAAAGAAATTCATTGATGCGACATTTTATCTGTTCCCAGCTATTTTTCTAGGATTCGTCCTTTTTGATATGTCTCAGGGAATCAGCCAAGGGAGCAAAGACTTACTTAACTGGAAATTCATTGGCAATATTCTTTTTGCTAACTCCACCCATGTGGGGCTGACGTTTGGACTTTTGATGACGAATCCTTCGATGCGCAATTGGATCGTAGAAAGATACGGTTCAGTTCCGAAATTTTGTCTAAAGTTTGGATCCCTTTTTCTTGCCCTTTCGTTGCTAATTTTTCTCTTCGTTTGGTATAACTTGAAATCAAGCGGGCTCTTCTGGGTAAAAGTCTACCTTTTGGCTCATTCGTTTGTCGCGATTCAACATGCATTGTCGCAAACTACGGGCATTTATGGCGCCTCGGTTTTTGGTCAAATAAAAAATCCCGAGAGTTTTAAGCAATTTTCAACAGCGCTTCGGTGGTTTGCATTCATAGGCACCATTTGTATTGTCGGCATCAATCATATCGACACTTTTATGAATATTGGCGAACTCACTCTCGTGTGGCAAGTCGTAGTGTCCGTGCCATTTTTTCTTAGTTTTGCCTACCTTCTTTAGAGAAGAGCACAACTGAAACATGAAATGAGTGCAAAAGAAGGCGTTTTTTCGGCGCGCTTTTTTCTGTGGCTTCTTTATCCGTTTTCATTCTTTGCGCCAATATCAGTAGCAGCGGTTCACGGGCTTGAGTATATTAAAGTTACCTCGCATATGACGTCCTACAGATTTAAACTACTCCTACTCACCCCCTTTTTTATCTATATTGGGTTCGGGCTCTCGAGTTCGAGCTTTGGAATTGCGTCGCTGTTCTACGAGGGCAAGGCATCAGAATTGCCCGTGATAATCCCAATAATTGGTGCGATCGCACTTTCAGGAACCTATGTGCACTATTACTTAGATCGCCAGATTTTTAAAATGCGTGACCCGGTCAGCAGAAAAAATGTAATGCCACTTCTTAAGGATCTTACTCGAACTGATCAAACCAAAGGTTAATACACAACGTTCTTAAGTTTATCCCAATAGTATACAAATTTGCCTGGTGACACCTCACCTAAATGTGCAACAAGTGTAATGCGTGATTCCCTACTTAGATCTTTAATCTGAAACCCTTCAATTTGGTGTAGAAGACGAGAATCAAAAATAATCGCTTGTCCGACCGGCATGGGCACCGTCATGTCTGGAGTCGGCATTGGATTCTTCAAGTTACCCCATTCTTTGGCCACTTGAACTAGAGACTTTTTCCAAACATGCAATCCACCTCCAGATGGCGGCATATTAATACTTACAACTATCGACCAAACACTAAGGAACTTCATACGGTGATCAATGTGTGCTGCTGAGAAAAATGCTTGGCCATCAGCATGAGGCTTTCCGCCATTCGGGGCGGTTGCATAAAAAATATGGAAACCGGGTGGAGGCAGATTGGGATGATATTCAACTTCGGCTTGGAGATAGGCCTTGAGCCACAGTCTTAGATGCTCGAAGTCATCACGGAAAGCTTCGACGTTTTCCCACCAGTTAGTTTCAGACTCCGCACCGAGCCTAAAAACTTTTTCATTTTTCTCGATCGATGCAATTAGCCGGGGCGAGCTCATAACCTTATCGGCAATTCGTCTGCACTCTTGGGCAGTTAAATAAGGCTCTGATAACACGCGCTTTGAGCTATCCAACTGAATGTCTTCCGGCGAACATCGACAATATTGTTCCTACCGATGTCGCGCTTAGCTCCATTGAAATTATAAGGAGATAAACATCCGAGCGAAACGAGAAGCAAGAGTGCTTCAAGCGGCTATCAAAAAAATAAAGTTGCCCTTGCTTAAGATTTCGAATCTGTCCGTCAAGGATAAATACAACCGAATCAGCTGAAGCATCTGATCCGATCACAGACAACAGACGTAGATACCGATCAGGTGGCAAATACCCATCACGATGGGGCGGAAAATAGCCACCTTCATTGAGCGCAACAATTCGTGTTCGCACAAAATGCTCCGAAAGCGGCTTAAGTGGTTCCCATAATTCGGGAGTATTCTTAAAAAATGGCGTAGGCGTTCTAAAATCTTCTTCGACATAATTTGTCTTGTTTGCGGCATTGTATTTTGAAAGAGAAGTGATCGCCTCGGGTGCAAACTCTTCCCCACCTCTTGAAACAAGCGCAATGCTCGCACGGCTTCGGTAAATTCCGTCAGCTTCATGAGCGGGCCAGTTTGCACTCTGCTCGTTAAGTTTTCTTTTTAATGAAGCATTGTCTAAAGAGATTGGAATCTCCACGAGCGAGCCTAAACCCAGTAAATAAGACCGCAACTTATCAATCGACGACATATTAAAGCTCCTTCTCTTTTGCTTGCGCCACCATAGTGATCGAAGGAATTTTGATGTGAGATGGGCCCGATATTAACCAAGCCACCATGGAGGCCACTTCTATCGGCTCTAGTTTAGGTCCGTCTACATTGAACCCTCTTACTGAATCCGTATTTGTCCAGCCAGGCCTAAGATTAGTAATACGACAACGTGTATCTCTGGAATATGAAAGCTGCAATGAAGCAGCGTCAAGCGCCCCTTTGATAACCGCATAGGGATGAGCGAAGCTTTTATTTTGATCAGCTGCATTGCTACTAATATTAATAATCAGCCGCTCTTGAAGTTTCCAATTTTCAGCCAGTCGGTAAAGAATTTCAATTTGCTGCCAGCCGTAATTTGCATTGTTGATAAACACGTCGCAACCCTCTACCGCAGCAATAATTCTTTCTAGCGTCGACTGTTTTGAGAGGTCGTATCCATTGCTTCGGCTAAACCCAAGAACTTGATGTCCATTTGCCTCTAAGGTCTGCCTGATTGCCAACCCAATTCCTGCTGTATGTCCGGTGAGACCAATCACTTTTGCCATCAATTGTTATATCCTCCAAGATAGCTAGGAAGAAATTCTTTCGAAAAGCTACATACCTCAGTCTTAGGTGTGGCACCAATGAGGTCAAGGTTCCACCTTAGAACATTGTCATAACAGCTGTGGAACATTTTTTGGTACCGCATACGGTACACCATTTTGACTCTCTCAAATCCACCATATTTTTGTTCGCGAGGAAGAATGGTAAAACCAGAAGAATTATAAACACGAATCTTGTCGATATAACTCATCGTTCTTTGCTGCTCTACACATTCTCTTACCACTCTTGTTTGCAGAAAAGAATATGTTAGCTCAGGTGTCGAGCTAAAGAAAAAGGCCACCCCGCCGCCTAACGAATCAAGGTGACGTTGCATGGACCACTCCTTTAAGCGCGGGACATGAACTCTAAGTTGAGAAGTATATTTATCTTTTGAAATATGAGGTGGATTTCCTGCAAAAACAGAATATCCGCCAATCTTTGTGGCGAGACTCATATAAACAGAAAACTGTGGAGACTGGCATCCGTTTGCGAGAGCGTACCTTAATGGTTGACGACTTTTATAGTGCTTGAATAAATCGAGATCGACAAAACGGTAGGAAAGTTTTTGCCGTTCGCAATATTGGACAGCCGCCCAAGTATCAAAGCTATTTAAGCCTTCATTGTATCTCGCAATCCTAACCTCGAATGGGACTCGAGCAGCCAAAAATGCTTGAGCCATGGCTTCGCTATCCGCACCGCCGCTCATACACAGAAAAAGTGGTTTATTAGAACGCTGAGCCTGCTCATATACCAGCTTAGCAGCCTCAACAGCATGCCTGAACGGCATCTCGAGTCTTTGTTTTGGAGATAAGACTTTGACTTGGTAGAGCTGAGTTTGAGGCTTGTAAACCGAACGCAAGTAGCCATAGAAAGTCTCATCAATCCCGTGATCGCGAATGCTTTGTATGACTGAACCCGATAACATTGCAATATAGTGCCTTCTATTTGAAAAAAGATAAATTTATTATTTCTTTCCACTGAGATAATTAATTAATGTAGATGCAGTGTTAAGTTAATTGAAGTGGCGGTATCACTCAACGTCGACGCGTCAGGTAGTAAATGCTTTCGAAAACAGATCTAAGAATTGAACCTATTAGTTTCTCGACGATTAAAACGTATTGGATCGAAGTCGATCACTTTCAAGACCCAAACAAGACTTATGTCGAATTCCCCAGAACTCTTGGCCACCTTTCTAGCAATATACAGAGCCCCAAAAGTCAGTGTTACGGCCTTTATGCAACAACTCAGCTCATTGGCGTAACTCAATTGATTGAATGGGCGCCTTTAATGGTGCGCTATAGAACCATCAATATCCGGCCCGAATACAGAGGCCAAGATCTGGGATATTTTTTGTTAGAGACTGCTGTGACGAGAGACTGGCAAAACTTTAGACAGTTATTCGGCTGGGTCAGGCGGCCTCATTACGCTTGGTCCATCCAGCACGGTTTTAAGGAGTTAGATGGGATTTGGACAGACGATCACATCGCCATGACTAAGCCGATATAAAGTAATTCTATTTTTTTCAATCCCTTTACATAATCCCGTCAGTTCCACAAAAACCTGGTAAATTACAACCTCCTTAATCTCTTTTTAGGAGAGGGTTCAAATGAAATCTTTTGCCCGAATATTTGCCGTAGCTATTCTCATCTCTGCTGCTTCTGCAGCCCAAGCCGCCGAAGATATATTTCCCCAGGATGGCGACTTTCTCTTGAGAACTCTGGTCCAAACTTTTCCGTCGCCCATCAAGACACTTTCTCTAGAAGTAAGCAGGCCCTCGGGTACATTTTCAAACGCGCAGTTAACGGCACTTGGAGCGAAGACTCTGCCGTTCAGCATCAGTGGCCAAGCCGCCACGCCAATCAAAGTTTCTTTTAAAAATAAATCCGGAGAAAAATTTCAGTGTTTAGCAGCCGTGCTAAGAGACTCAAAAAGCTTTAAGGGTCTTTCTTTAGGGCCTTTCAGTGGCCGAACAGCTACCGTCTTCATAGAGAACTGTAAGGCAGATCGAGTTCTGACTTATAAGATACAATACGATGTCGTTTTAAATCTCGATAAAAGCATTCCATTTTCTAATATGAGCAAGTCAAAAACTTTCGCGATTTCTGAAGGTTTAAAACCTGAAAGCCGAGTTCTGTATTGTATGAGCCCTATGAATGCCGACGGCGTGCCCAACTATGCACTGGCAATCTATGATACGGGCGAACATTATGTACTGGGAATCTCGATTCAACCAAGCGGCAGCGTCAAATCAAGCTTGTCGACGAGTGTGGCACCCAATGAATTTGACTTCCCGATCGGGGTTTCAGCGCCCCATGATATTGATTCCGTCGCTTATGAATTGCTTCCTTCGCTCGAATTTTTTCAGAAGCTTTCCGGGCAAGTTCAGATTGTGTTTTCAAAACAAAACTGCGTCAAAGAAGGATTCAATGACGATTGGCCCAGGTTAAATTGTCAAACAGATGTGCCTGAAACCTTCCAGCGAAGCGGAATTAAAAAGCTCAGCTTTCAGTTCTCAAAACGGATCCTTGTCACCAAGGTACAAGGACGGATGGTCGAAGGAACAAATTTCGATACAAGTCTAAAGCTAACAAGCAAGGAGCTAAATCCTAACCGCCTCAGTAAAGTCTTTAGTAACTCAGTTCAGTTCGAAAAGGACATGAACGGAGCGAATCCTGAAAGTGGCTGTCAGTGGCGCGCGCATTAAGCTACAACGCGCCATAACCTTGCGCTCAGCCTGCCCCTGCATTACAGTTTCTATAACTGGCAAATTGAATATTCGGTTTTAGAGACAGCATCCTGAGTTCCAATGAGGCGGCAATTGAAATTTCAAGACTTGGTCACTCTCCCCTTTAAGGTCGCAATCGCACTGACATTAAATCTCATCTGTCTCTTACTCCCCTACAGGCTTAGAACTTACTATATTCGCTTCGTAGCTTTTTTATTTCACGCACCATTTTATATTTTCGGAAAGCTCGCGACCTATCTTTTCAAAAAGTTAGAAATCGACCCTTCGGATTTGAAAGAATGACCAATACGAACGCTTGTATTGTGCTTTTTTCTGGTGGGACTGATTCAACCGCTGCGACCGCTAAACTGTGTGAAAAGTTCGGTACCATTCACCTATTAACCTTTAAAGATCAGTCCAATAAGAATTCATCAGTTCCTTATAAAATGGTGGATCGCCTAAAAGAAAAGTTTAAACACGTCGAGTTCATACACGAGGTGATTTTTACTGACGACATTGTAAAGGAACTTAGCTACAAAAATTTCTTTGCCAAGCTTTTTAGGTATCGCTGGTTTATGGCCATCACCTGCGGTTTTACTTCCCTTAGTTGGCACTTGGCGGCCCTCAAATATGCATTGGCAAATAACATTCATA
>CAZDFM010000015.1:0-1345 GCA_964504465.1 uncultured Pseudobdellovibrionaceae bacterium
GAAGCTATTCCTGGTTTCCGAGTGAATTTGAGTTTAGCTGAGTTTAAAAATAATGTCGAGCGCTACGGTTTTTGTATTATGGGGCAAACTGAAGAAATCTGTCCCGCTGATAAAAAAATATATGCACTAAGAGATGTCACAGCGACAGTCGATTCTCTTCCGCTAATTTGCGCAAGCATTATGTCAAAAAAGTTGGCCGAAGGGATTCAGGCTTTAGTTTTGGATGTTAAAACTGGTTCGGGAGCTTTTATGAAGACTCCAGCGAACGCACGAGAGCTAGCGCTTCAGTTGAAAAAAATCGGAGAACTGGCTGGTCTTAAAGTTTCAGCTCTAATCACCTCAATGAATCAACCTCTTGGGTCTTATGTTGGAAACGCGCTTGAGGTGAAAGAATGTGTCGAGATTATGCGAGGCTTTTCAAAAGTGTCAGAAGACGGAACTGATCTTTATGATGACACTCGCGAACTAACTCTAAAGCTCGCAGCTTCGATGATCTATCTCGGCAAAAAGGCTACATCCGTTGACGAGGGATATTTGCTTGCACGCAAAATTTTAGAATCGGGCAAAGCATTAGAACTGTTTCAGCAAATGTGCGAGTTTCAGGGCCCCGCTCAATTAGATGCCTTGCCTGTGAGTCGACATCACACCGCTCTGGAGAGTCCATTTGCGGGTTATGTAAAAAGCATGGACGTCGAACTCATCGGCCGCGCTGCGGTCGAACTGGGAGTGGGACGACTGAAAACATCAGATCAAATTGACCCGTCAGTGGGTTTTGAGTTTCTCGTAAAAGTCGCAAGCGCTGTCTCAAAAGGCCAGGAACTTGTTAAGATTCATTATTCGGACCCTTTAAAAATCGAACATATTAAATCTTTACTTCAAAGAGCTATAGAAATTGGCGAAGAGCCTCCCGCAAAAGATCAACTGATTCAGGAGATTATATGAATTCATCGATATTGGAAAAACTCAAAGAGGCACATGAATTCATTCAGTCCCGCTCCTCACTAAAACCACTTGTGGGTTTAACTTTAGGTTCGGGACTTTCGAGTTTTGCTTCAGAAATTAAAGTCGAATGCCAAATTCCTTATCACGAAATCCCGCATTTTGTTCCGCCTTCTGTAGATGGACATCCAGGAAGTCTTTTGCTTGGATTTGCTGAGGGTGTCCCAGTTGCAGTTTTGCAGGGCCGAATTCACTATTATGAAGGTCACAGCTTAGAACAGGTCACCTTTGCGACACGGCTTTTTAAATTTCTTGGCGTTAAACTTTTAGTACTGACCAATGCCGCTGGCGGAATTAATTTAAAAATGAAACCTGGGGATTTTATGATCATTCGTGATCATATTAA
>CAZDFM010000015.1:1355-12920 GCA_964504465.1 uncultured Pseudobdellovibrionaceae bacterium
TTCGAGGCCCCAACATCGCAGAATTTGGGCCCCGATTCCCTGATATGTCAGAGCCTTATGATCGTGTGTTGAGCGACCTTTTAGCGCAAATCTGCAAAGATAATAAATTTTCATTCTTAGAGGGAGTGTATTGCGGAGTCCAAGGGCCCTGCTATGAAACAGCTGCTGAAATTAAGTATTTAAGGACTATCGGCGGAGATGCTGTCGGAATGAGTACTGTGCCAGAAACTATCGTCGCAAGACATATGAGCTTAAGAACTGTTGGGGTCAGTTGTATTACGAATCTCGCAACGGGTTTATCCACTTCGCAAGTCACGCATGAAGAAGTAAAAGAAGTCGCCGCAAAAGTTGAGAAACAATTTGCCTCGCTCATTCTTAAATTTATTAAAGCATCTGAAGCAAAGTTACGCTGATGAGTTCCACTAAAAAAATTCTTATCAAGAATGGAACAATCGTAACCATGGATTCAAAACGCCGGATCATCACCGGCGATGTGTTGGTTGAAAATGGTTTGATAAAAGCCGTTCACAAAAGTATCTCTCCTCGCGGTGATGAGCAGGTGGTGGATGCAAAATTAAAATTTGTGATCCCAGGACTTATTCAAGTTCACACCCATCTTTGCCAAGTGCTATTTCGTGGCTATGCAGATGATTTGAATTTACTTGATTGGCTTAAAACAAGAATTTGGCCGCTCGAAAAAGCCCACAACGCAAAGTCGCTTCGGGCTTCGGCTGACCTCGGTTTGCTCGAAATGCAACTTTTAGGAACAACTTCGATTTTGGATATGGGTACAGTTTCTCATACCGGCGATATGTTCGAATCAGTAAAACAGTCAAAGATGCGCTATTGGGGCGGCAAGTGTTTAATGGACCGCAAATCCAGCTCGGGACCTTTATATGAAGAGACAAAAACTTCGCTTAAAGAAATGGACACACTCATTGAAAAATACCATCAGTCCACTGACCGTTTGAACTACGCAATCTGTCCGCGCTTCGCGATTTCGTGTACAGAAAAAATTTTAAAAGAATCGGCTGATCGGCAAAAAAGCCTTGGGCTGCTAGTTCACACTCACGCTTCTGAAAGTAAAGAAGAGGTCGCAATTGTTAAAAAGCGTACTGGCAAAGACAACGTCGAATACTTTGATCACTTAGGCCTCTTAAACTCCAAAACTGTAATCGTGCATGGTGTGCATCTTACAAAAAAAGAAGTTCGCCGAATGGTCGTTACTAAAACTCCCCTCGTACACTGCCCAAGTTCAAATTTAAAACTCGCAAGTGGAATTGCTCCGATTCATGCTTATGATAAGGCTGGCTTAAAAATTGGCTTAGGTTCTGATGGGGCGCCTTGTAGCAATACAATGGATCCTTTTATGGAAATGCGCCTTGCTGCTCTTTTACAAAAACCAATTTTTGGCCCAGAAGCCTTGCCCGCTCAAAAAGCGCTTGAGCTCGCAACAATTGGCGGGGCTCGAGTTCTCAATATGGAGGATAAGCTTGGTTCCCTTGAAGAAAACAAGCTTGCCGATATTGTCATAGTCGATCGAAGTCATCCAAGCGTTTACACTGTCGAAAATCCCTATTCTGCCCTTGTGTATTCATGTTCTGGACGTGATGTTAGCGACGTCATGATTGGCGGAGAGTGGATAGTTCGTAATAAAAAAAGCGAAATTTTTGATGAAAACGAAGTCCTACGGACGGCAGAAAAAGAGCGTAAAGAATTATTTTTACGTGCCAAAATTAAAGCTTAGATGCCTCGAGATAATTCTCCCAAGACCTTTGGTCTAGATTTTAGTTTTTAACTCAACGCCATTGAATTTGGACTAACCACAAACGGGCTCCAGACAGACAATAATATAATGAGTTCACCATGGATGGTGATTCACATTTCCCACCACGGAAGGGGGGAGTCTTGTCAGCACTCCACAGTCGCGCGAGTTTGCGCATTTTTGTCGTTTGTATTAGCCTTTTTTCAGCTGTTGGGTGTCTTGATCGTGATAAGGGCGGAAAAGTCTTTCAAAAAGACTCTTCAAGCTGCTCGGCATCTGCAATTCCAAATCAATTCATAGTGCACTTTAAAAACGGAACTTATCAGGTTTTCTCTGGCATGACTCGAGAAGAACTACTGGAACAAGTTGTTGAGCCCCGGATCGACGAAATCCGTCGGGTCGACTATGACCGCGTTTTAAATCTTCCTCAAGAAACTGCCGAAACCTTTGCAAGCTTTGATGATGGGGGCGGTTCAGATTGGGGAGTCGCTGCGACCGGAGCACCTGAGGCCTGGGCTCAGGGAATTAAAGGTGCTGGTGCTGTAGTTGCGGTCATCGACACCGGAATCGACTACAACCATATCCAACTTAATTCACAAATTGCGCGCAACGAAGGCGAAGCCGGAATGGATGCGCAAAACAATGATAAGCGTTTCAATGGAATCGATGATGATCAAAATGGCTATAAAGATGATTGGTTGGGATACAATTTTGTCTACGACGATGGTAACCCCGATGATTCTGGTTCACACGGAACACATGTGTCAGGAATTATTGCTGCTGCCCATTTAGAGGGTGAACCAGTCCAGGGAATGGCACCAGACGCAAAGTTAGTTCCGATTGCATTTATAGGCGGGCCAACTGGGGGTTCAATCAGCGCAGCTTTAGTTGCGATTGATTATGCATTAGCTCGCGGCGCGCATGTGATCAATGCAAGTTGGGGCGGTGTTTTATGCGCACCAGCTCTTGGAGAAAAAATTCATTCGCTATCAGAAGAAGGAGTTGTGTTTGTTGCGGCCGCCGGAAACAACGGCTTTAACATCGAACAAATGATCGAGTTTCCAGCGGCATTCAATGCTGCTCTTCAGATCACTGTCGGCTCTATTGGCCGCGCATTTGGAATGGCTGATCATTCAAATTTCGGACATACCTTTGTTCATATTTTCTCCCCGGGCGTAGAGATACTTTCAACCCTTCCCGGCAATTCTTTTGGAGCTTCGACTGGCACGAGCATGGCGGCCCCTTTTGTTTCCGGAGCCGTCGCATTGCTAAAAAGTCACAGGCCTGCGGCAACCGGAGCGCAGCTTAAAAAGGCACTTTTAGCTGGTGTCATCAAAAACAAGAGTTATGCCAATTCGAGCTCTGGTCGTCTTGATATGGTTGGTGCGTTAGAAGAGATCGAGCGGCTTGTGCCCGCCCCTATTCCGCCGCAAAACAGACGCGCCCAAAACCCTTCTGAGCCGCTAGATCAAACTTTCGATTTACAGTAGATCGAGGGTACCCAAATTTGATGGAGCTTTGCGCCAAAGCTCTATTTTTTTCCCCTGCTAACTCTTTAGGTCACATGCTACATCTAGTAGGCTTTTAGTCGCTAAAAGATGTAAAGGAATAGCATGCAGAAGACCTATGTTTCTGATCTCAAAGATCATGTCGGAAAAACCGTCACGCTTTACGGCTGGACTTATAACTTTCGATCC
The DNA here is from genome assembly GCA_964504465.1 of uncultured Pseudobdellovibrionaceae bacterium. Lineage (GTDB taxonomy): Bacteria > Bdellovibrionota > Bdellovibrionia > Bdellovibrionales > UBA1609 > CAZDFM01. The sequence continues at coordinate 4,818 of CAZDFM010000015.1, forward strand.
TCAGGAAAGATTAGCTTTCTACTCCTTCGTGACGGCACGGGCATTTGTCAGTGTGTTTACTTTAAAGGCGAGTACGAAGAATCGGCGAACGCTGAATTTCCAAAAGTCACACAAGAATGCACAGTGAAAGTGACCGGCATCGTAAAAGAAGAAAAGCGGTCTCCGGGCGGTTATGAACTCAGTGCGCAAACTCTCGAGGTGCTCGCACCTTCATTAGATTATCCTATTACTCCAAAAGAACACGGCACCGATTTTTTAATGAATCACCGTCATCTTTGGCTTAGATCTAAACGCCAGCACGCCATCATGCGTGTACGAGGCGAACTCGTAGCGGCTATCCGAGATTTTTTTGATGGGCGAGGATTTAATCTTCTCGATGCACCCATTTTTACCCCAAGCGCTTGCGAAGGCACTTCTACCCTTTTTGAAACTCAATACTTCGACGACAAAGCTTATCTTTCGCAAAGTGGACAGCTCTATATGGAAGCAGGTGCCGCGGCTCTTGGTAAAGTCTATTGCTTTGGTCCCACCTTCCGCGCTGAAAAATCAAAAACACGCCGACACCTTATTGAGTTTTGGATGGTAGAGCCCGAAGTCGCATTTAACGACCTCGCCGATAACATGGAACTCGCAGAGCAATTTGTAGAATACATTGTTCAACGAACTGTTAAAAATCGTCCCGATGAGCTTGCGGTGCTTGAAAGAAACGTCAAAGCGCTCGAAGTAGTTAAGGCTCCATTCCCTAGACTTCATTACGACGAAGCTGCCGCAATGATTAAAAAAGAAAATCCAGAGTTCATCATTGGAGATGATTTTGGTGGAACCGATGAAACTATCGTCAGTTCTAAATTTGAAAAACCAGTTTTTGTTCACCGCTACCCAGCAGCCATTAAAGCTTTCTATATGAAAGAAGATCCAGAAGACCTTAAGTCTTCATTGAGCTGTGATTTACTCGCGACAGAAGGCTACGGCGAAATTATTGGTGGTGGCCAACGCGAAGACGATATCGAAAGACTTCGGGCAAAGATTAAAGAGCACGGCTTAAAAGAAGAAGATTTTAAATGGTATTTAGATTTAAGAACCTACGGAAGCTTCACGCATTCAGGATTCGGCCTGGGCTTGGAGAGAACACTGGGCTGGATTTGTGGTCTCCCTCACGTTCGAGAGACTGCTCCCTTCCCGCGACTTTACGGTCGAAACTATCCCTGATTTTTGAGGAGACATATGGCTGACATTGAAATTCCCATGACGACCCAACAACGCATCGATTTACTCGAGCAAAAAAATTCGCTCGCGTTTATCGGAGGCGGAGAAGACAAGATTAAAAAACATAAAAGCGGCTCAAGGCTAACTGCCCGTGAGCGACTTGATGTTCTACTTGACCCAGGAAGCTTCGTCGAGATGGACCGTTTTGTTGCCCACCGAAGTTTTAACTTCGATATGGAAAAAACTCGCACTCCAGGAGATGGAGTCATCACCGGTTACGGGCGCATCAACGGAAAGCTGGTTTATGTTTACGCACAAGACTTCACCGTATTTGGTGGAAGTATGTCGCGTACCCAAGCAAATAAAATCCTTAAAGTTATGGACCTCGCAGTTAAAAATGGTGCTCCCATCATTGGTCTCAAAGATTCGGGCGGTGCTCGTATTCAAGAAGGTGTTGAGGCTCTTGCAGGTTACGCAGACATTCTCTGCAAAAATGCACTTACTTCAGGCGTGGTTCCACAAATTAGCGCGATCTTGGGCCCCTGCGCGGGTGGTGCGGTTTACTCTCCAAGCCTAACTGATTTTATCTTTATGGTAAAAGACACCTCTTATATGTTTGTCACCGGACCTGATGTAATCAAGACCGTAACTCATGAAGATGTAACAAAAGAAGATCTAGGCGGAGCACTTACTCATTCTCAAAAATCTGGTGTCGCACATTTTGCGGCGGACGATGATAAGCATTGTTTGCTCCTCATTCGAGAACTTCTCAATTTCTTACCAAGCAATAACTTAGACGACGCTCCCGTTATTCCAACCAACGATCAGCCTGACCGTATCGAGCCAAGCCTAAATTCATTTATTCCTGATAGCTCTAAGAAGCCCTATGACATGCGAGAACTTATCTTAAAGGTTGTCGATGAAGGCTACTTTTTAGAACTTCAGAAACACTATGCTGCGAACATTATCATTGGCTTTGCTCGCCTTAATGGCCGCTCAGTCGGGATCGTTGCGAATCAACCGCAGGTTCTTGCAGGCTGTTTAAATATTGCGGCGTCAACAAAAGCGGCTCGCTTTATTCGTTTTTGTGACGCTTTTAATATTCCAATCATCACTTTGGTTGACGTGCCGGGATTTCTTCCTGGAACAGACCAAGAGTGGAACGGAATCATCACTCACGGGGCAAAATTGCTTTATGCCTACTCCGAAGCAACCGTTCCTAAGATTACATTGATCACTCGCAAAGCTTACGGTGGAGCTTACATCGTGATGGCATCGAAGCATTTAAGAAGCGATATTAACTTAGCCTACCCAACAGCCGAAATTGCGGTCATGGGTGCCGAAGGCGCGGTGAATATTATTTTCAGATCTAAAATTGGTGCCGCTGCTGATCCCGATAAAGAGAGAAAGCACCTCACTCAGGACTACGAGCAAAAGTTCAATAATCCTTATGTAGCTGCGGAACTTGGCTACATTGACGAAGTGATTGAGCCTTCGATGACTCGTAAACGTTTGATTGATTCGTTAGAAATGCTTCGAAATAAACGAGATAAAAATCCTCCCAAAAAACACGGAAATATTCCCCTTTAGGGAGCGAAGGATTTTATATGTTTGAAAAGATCTTAATTGCAAATCGCGGCGAAATTGCCATACGGGTAATTCGAACTTGCCGTGAAATGGGTATTCAATCGGTAGCTGTATATTCAGAGGCCGATCGAAATAGTTTACATGTGATGCTCGCAGATGAAGCCTACGAGATCGGCCCAGCGCCCTCAAAACTTTCGTATTTAAATGCTGAAAAGATTATTGAGGTCGCTAAAAAATCGGGTGCTCAAGCTATACATCCTGGCTACGGATTCTTATCGGAATCACCAGACTTCGCTCGAAAATTAAAAGAAGCCGGACTCGTTTTCATCGGTCCGACTGAAGCCAATATTCGTGCAATGGGTGACAAACTTGCCTCTCGAGAATTAATGAAAAAAGCGGAGGTTCCAATTGTACCTGGTAGTGCTGATGCTGTAGCAGATGCAGACGAAGCCTTCCGGATCGCTCAAGAAATTGGTTTTCCGGTAATCATTAAAGCGTCGGCCGGCGGAGGTGGTAAAGGGATTCGAGTGGCGCATTCGCCTGATGAATTGCCCTCTGCATTTAGAGCCTGCCAATCAGAAGGTAAAAATTATTTCGGAGATGACCGCGTATTCATCGAACGCTTTATTCAAAATCCAAAACACATTGAAGTTCAGGTTTTTGGCGACACTCATGGAAATGTTGTTCACTTGTATGAGCGTGAGTGCTCTGTTCAGCGCCGCCATCAAAAGTTGATCGAAGAAAGTCCTTCTATTTCAGTGCCTCCCCATGTTCGTGAAAAAATGGGTGAAGTCGCTGTCCGAGCGGCTAAGTCGATTGACTATGTAGGGGCAGGAACGATCGAATTTATTTTCGACAACAACACTAAAGAATTCTTTTTTATGGAGATGAATACTCGTCTTCAGGTGGAGCATCCGGTCACTGAGCTTGTTTGTGGTTACGATTTAGTTCAAGAACAGATCTTTGTAGCTCTAGGGCGAAAACTGAGTTTCAAACAAGAAGACGTAAAACAAAAAGGTCATGCGATTGAACTTCGAATTTGCGCTGAAGACGCCACAACCTTTGCACCTTCGCCTGGTAAGATACGGCGTTGCCGTATCCCAACGGGTCCTTTTGTAAGACTCGATGGTTATTGTTATCCGGGATACGAAGTTCCCATTCACTATGATCCAATGATTGCAAAACTGATCTCTTGGGGAGCAACACGCGAAGAATGTATTCGCCGGTTAGAGCGTGCCTTGGCTGAATTCATGCTCACTGGAATTAAGTCGAACATTGTTTTACACCGGAACATTCTGACTCATCCTACTTTCTTAAGTGGTGCTTACACGACGCAATTTATCGATAAAGAAATTGTCGGACAAAAGCAGCGCGAGCTCTTTATGTTTGTAGATGAGCCCGTATTTTTAATTAGCGCAGCTATTGAAGCATATAAAGATAGTAAAAAGAAAGATGTCTCAAACTACAGTGTGGCAAGCCGTTGGAAAAACCAAGCTCGTCAGAATTCTTTGAGGAACTAAAATGTACTTTGAAGCGGAATCAAACCGAAAAAAATACGAAGTAAACGTGAACGAAACCAAAGAGTTTTGGAAAGTTTCTTTACGTCAAAAGGACAAGAACTGGATTCATTACGAGATCCCCAAAAAGGACTATCAAAATTTTGATGATACAGTGAGTTTCTTATTTAAAAACTCATCTTACCTTGTCGATGTTGTAGGTTCAGATACCGAATACACCGTTTATACTCGCGGTGCGTTCAGAACTGTTCGAATCTACAACGAAGAAAAGCTTCTACATGAAAGCCTAAAAAAAGGCGGCGGCTTCTCGCGCGGACAAAATCTGAACTCGGGAATGCCTGGCAAAATTGTCGAAATCCTTGTTAAAAAGGGCGAAATAGTAGAACAGGATCAATCCCTCTTAATTATGGAAGCCATGAAGATGGAAAACGAAATGCGCGCCGATGCTCGTGTCAGAGTTAAAGATATTCACGTTAATCAAGGCGATAACGTCGACTCTGGTGCTTTACTCATTAGTTTTGAACCGGTCCCCGAAGAAGCGACTTAGAGTTCAGCTTCTGGGGGAGCTTCTCGGACTTTCCCTACAATGCGGACGAGCAGAATTGAAAGTTCATATAGTAGCGCTAAAGGTACAAGCATCAATAGCATCGACAGAACGTCTGGCGGAGTAAAGATCGCGGCCACTACTGCAAGCGCCATAAATGCATAACGCCTTTTTTCTGCCAGAAACTTTGCATCCACAATGCCGATCATCCCTAAGAATGTAATTACAAGAGGCATTTCAAACGCCAATCCAAACACCAAACTCGTCGTCATAAAAAACGAAATATACTCCTGAATCGTGATCATCGGAGAATCGGTGTCCCCACCAAAACCGAGCAGATACTCAAATGCTAATGGGAACACTAAAAAATACGCAAAACTAAGTCCCACTAGAAAAAGCAGGGAGCCGAAGCCGACAAAACCGTAAGCGTACTTGCGCTCTTTTTGATAAAGTCCGGGAGCCACAAATTTCCAAAGTTCGTAAAACCAAAATGGACATGAAAGTACGACTCCAGCGAGCGCCGAAATTTTTAAATGCGCCATCAATTTGTCCATAGGCGCGGTAAATACGAGTCCGCCTTCTTTTAAAAAAGGTGCAATAGGCATACGGATTAAGTCCATGATCCTATCACTAAAAATCCAGGCTAAAATAAAGCCAGCCACGATAAAATAGAGTGCCCGTACCAACCGGATTCTTAGTTCGGTTAGATGCTCAATTAAACTCTGATGCTGTTCTTCTGGAATTATCATGTTTCGTCAGGCTTCTTTGAATGGTCTGATCCAGTTTCTGGCAATGCAGGCTCATCATTGAAAACTTGTTCGAGCTCAAGCTGTTTATGCTCGTGTTGCATGGCCTGAATAGTTTCATCGGCTTCATCATCTACTGAGCGTGCAGGCTTCTTCGGTGGTTCATTCAGTAATCGTTCGGTATCAACCATATAGTTACGGGACTTAACTTTGAATTCATCAATGCTAGAAGTGAAATCACTGGTGGCGCGTCGGAATTCATTGATGATACGGCCAAGCATACGGGCCATCTCGGGTAGCTGCTTAGGCCCGATTACAATTAATGCAATCGCGGCAAGCAGAATCATTTCGGTGAATCCAAGATTGAACATGCCCTACTTTATACCTTCGGGCCGAGGCGGGGCAACGAGAAGTTATTGCTTCTGGGCCTTACGGCCTATTTCAGAGTTGAGCATTCCTTTCTCGACTAGCTGTTCTTCGGCAAGTTTAGATCCAGTGACTAGATAACGGTCATAGAGGCGCAATAGATCTTCGTCAGATTGAATCAAGCTCTTTTGGCTAATGTAAGTAAGAACATCGACGTATTCTAAAAAGCGTCGCGAGATATCTTTATAAACAGGAGAATAAATATTGGTCACTTCTTCGTCCGCAAGGGTTGCATAGGCTACGCCACCCATTTGCGCATAGTAGTCGATGTCGACTATTTTTTTAGCCAGAGAATCGCCAAAGAAGCCGCTAATATACAGGCTCGTTTCGCCGAGTCGTTTTAATAAATCCACTCTTACGGCAGGTACAGCTTGGCCGGCTTTTAAATACATTTCGGCCAGTGTTCCGTTTTTGCGTTTCCCGGTCTCTTCCGAAGTTTCAAACAAATTGTCTGCGAGCATATAATGTTCAAGTAGCCGGATAAGATAATTTTTGGCTAAGGGCTGTGCTTTGATTTTGCGTGATTCAAATGCCTTTTCGATCGCAGTCGAAAAGTATTCTGAGGGGCTTGCAAGCAGTTCTAATTTAGAATCTGAGTCTTGGCTCATATTCCTCCGGGGGGAGCCCGGCTTTACTAAAGGCTCCTGCATCTCCTATTTTATCAAAACTCTGGAGATTTCCGCATAAAGTGAGACCTTCACGACTCAAGACTAGAGAAATAGTCTCAATTTAAAACATATCTTAACGGTTTGATTTCTTTAACTTATTTTCAATATAAGGGGCCCTTATGGACCCCTCTAAGCTCTACCAGGGAGCACTCGGACCGACTGCTGTGATGATTCCGGGCTGGGAGAAAATTTCTTGCGCTAAACTCATAACATCTCGCGCACTCACTGCATTGATATGGTCAGCAAAGTGAAAACTTTCATCTGGCGGGAGATCATAAATTGCATCAAATAAAATTGATGCTGCAACCGACGAAGTTCTTTGGAGTTCGATGTCGTGGCGTCCGATGAGATATCGTTTCGCACGTTTTAGCTCATCATCTCCGACGGCTTCATTCACCAAACGATCAAACTGCTCTTTCATCATTCGCAATGCAGTCTCACCTTTTTCAGGTGAACATCCAATGTAAGCTCCAAAGTATCCGGCATCGATCCCTTCCATTCTAAGAGGTGAAACTGAATATGCGAGCGAAGCTTTATCTCGGAGTTCTAAAAATAATCGCCCACCTTGCCCAGCTAAAATGCTTTGCAAAACCTGTAAAGCGTAGCGCCGCTTATTTGCGAACGTAAGCCCTGGGAATCCATAAACGATGTGGCTCTGTTCTTTCGAGTTTTTTTCGTAAGTTCGATCCATTGCAAGTGGTGGGTTAAATTCAAACTTGTCGTCGAGTCTCTCCCCCATCGGCAAATCGGCTGTTCCTTTTTCAATGATGGCTAAAGCTTCTTCAGGGTCGACTGCGCCCGCGACCACATAATACATATTTTTTTGATTAACGAGCTTCTTCCAAAGACCTTGAATATCTTTTTGCTGGATATTCTTTAACGTTTCTTCGGTCCCGAGTGGATCTCGGGCATAAGGGTGTCCTTTAAAGAGATGTGACATAAACGTCATAATAGCCTGTTGAGCCGGACTGTCTTTACGGCTTCGGATTTGCTCTCCAACCGCAAGTTTTTCTCTTTCTAAAGCTTCATTTGAAAATAAAGGATTACATAGAGCTTCAAAGAATAGATCCGTCATTGTGTTTTGAAATGGCTTTAGCGTCGTCATGGCAAGCCCGGCTGTATTTCTGCCACCAAAAGCTCCGAGACTTGAAGCTGATGTTTCAATTTTTTCGTTCAAAGCTCGCTCTGTATAATTTTTTGTTCCTGCTGTCCAAACACGAGATAGAAGTTCAGTTGAACCAACTTGGTTCGCCGACTCTATTCTTAGCCCCCCGAGTCCCGCCGCTCGCATGCTAACGATCGAAGTTTCAAAGTTAGGCCTTACAAAGACATGGCTTCCTTTTGAAGTCTGTAAGTGAAAAAAGTTATTTCCTTCACGCACATCTCCCTCGACGGCTTCGTCGCCGGCC
>CAZDFM010000016.1:0-2004 GCA_964504465.1 uncultured Pseudobdellovibrionaceae bacterium
GAAAGGATCCACTTCGCCTTTATATTTAAAACCCAATTTCTCAAGCATATGTTCAGCAGCTTGAGTTTGTTCGCCTACGCGCCCTAGAACAAGTCGTGCTTTAGCATCCAGTAAAGCCAAGTAAATATCTTCTTCTGGAAAAAGACTCTTAATAAATTCTTTGTTCTGTTGGCTTAAAGCATCGGCTTCTGCGTAGGGCATGCCCGTAAACCTGCGGCCCAAGGCTTCCCAAAATTCGCTTCGGCCTTCATCCGTAAGTGGGGGAGCCATTTCAGAATGGAGTTCATTTTCGAACTTATCCTGATGGGTCCCAATATATATGAACCGGGAGAGACTTACCATTTTTCCGACTTTTTCAGGAATTCTACGGTAAGCGCGATCTACAACTAAGCCTCCAACTTCGGTCGGCCCATCATCGGTTACTTTTAAACGTAAGATTTGATGAATAAATCCTACCCCTAAAGCTTTTGAAAAACGTTCGCGCTTAATAACTTGAAAGCTAAAAGCTGGATTCTTTTTAGTGCCCTGCTTAGCTACGATTTGCGAGCTTCCTGCGATGTACTTTTCGGCCTGATCTTCAACGATAAACAAATAGGCGGCATCTGGTTTTGCAAGCTCACCTTTAAAAGACGCAATACTTCGATCAATTTTTTCGGTGATGATTTTTTTATCTGCCGGCAAGTTGAGTAAAGTAAATTGTCTGGCCAATTCGTACAGCCGGGGCATATCTTCACGTTGGGCACCACGGACTATAAAATTCATAAACAAAATCTTTCTGCTGCTCGTTTGTAAAACTCGATGGCTTTCTCTAAAGACTCAATCTTAACCTGTTCGTTAGGTGCATGAGAATTGCCAACACCCAGGCCTGGACCAAAAACAACACATTCCATTCCCAGCCTTGAAAACACACTTGCTTCAGTTGCAGATTCTATAAGTCCGGCGTTGGTGTCCAGTTGCATTTCTGAAGAAATCTCCATCAAAGCGTTTACAAAATCTGATTCTAGCGAAACCGAAAAAGACTTCTTGTAATCTCTAACGCGAAAAGTCGCCCCTGCTTCGGTGCACGCATCTCCCAATTGTCCCATCCAGCTTTGATAATTTTCTTCAGGAACAGAGGGAGGAAGTCTACAGCTCCCGAGCACACGAATTTGATCTTCGTATGTGCGAATCATCCCAATATTCATTGTCGCCATAGAATTCTCTGGGTTTTGCGCATGAAAGTCTTTAAACTGCGCTTCAACTTTACGTGCCGCCTGTAAGACGTGAAATAGCTTAGGCACAATGGGTTCTTTAAATGTTCCGATTAAATCGATCTCGAGTACTGCCGACGAAGGAACCGAGTTGTAGTTAATCCCTCCATCCAGGTCCATAACTGCAATTCCTTGTGGAAGCTGAGTTAAGTAATCGAGCATTTTAACTATCGCATTTTCGCCCAATTGCGGTCTTGAACTGTGAGCCGCTTTTCCAGAAAACATTTTAGATTGGCTCGAGCTACTCTCTAAAAGATCATGCTGAAGTCGGTATTCTCTTTCTTCGTCACTGAATGGAACTGAAATTTCAACAACTGCTAAACCGTGTCCCGCGCACTTTACCTGTAGGTCGGTAGGCTCCCCGATAAGTGCTTTACGAGCGGAGATCATTTTTTTACGCACTAACTTTACCGCTCCGGCCATTCCACTTTGAGCACCAAAAGTTCCAACTAACACAAAAGGCTTTTTGAACTTTTGTCCGCTAAAAGATTTTAGCGCTTCGAGTTTGCATAGAAAATCAAGTTTGGTATCAGCAACGCCTAAGCCATAGATGCTTCCATCAATAATTGAGGCATTAAAGGGGTTGGCTTGAGTTTGTGTCCAAGCACCATAATTACCGGGTTCGACGGTATCAAGATGTGTCTGAAACAAAACTTCTTCGATAGGCCGAAAATTTTGAGGCCGTGCAATTACATTACATTGCTCGAGCCCACTTAAAGTTTCTTCCTGCATCTCGACAAACAGTCCGGCCTTT
>CAZDFM010000016.1:2014-12855 GCA_964504465.1 uncultured Pseudobdellovibrionaceae bacterium
ACATAGATCAGCTACAAACCGTGCGGCCTCTTTATTCCCATGCCCGGAACTGCTTTCAATTCCGATGAATTTTCGACAGTCGTCGAGAAAACTCAAGCCAGCTCCAACACCGACTTTTCAATGATTTGCCCCGCGCGCTGAATATGTTCAGTCGTCATCACCGTCGGAAGCAAGAATCGAAGTCTGAAAGGTCCTTTGCCGCAACCAAAAGTCAGCAAGCCATTTTTAAAGAGTACTTTTAGTAGTTCGAGCTGCTTTTCTTTTGAACCATCTAAAGGCGTAACTGCAATCATAAGGCCTAAGCCGCCCGCATCGCGGAGCAGATTTTTACAGGTGGTCTCATTAAGTTTGTTGAGCATTTCAACGAATTCATTGTGAATTTTTGCGACCTTACCAGAAGGGCCCATGAAGCCTTGCGTTTCTAAAACTTCGAGAATACGCGCGCCCGCACGAAGCGAAACTGAAGAGCCAGCAAAGGTACCAGCAATCAAGCTAGGCTGAGGATTATATTCTTCGGTGTAGAGAGTCGCGCCGGCCTGAACAGTTTTGGCAACGGTGCACACATCGATATACTCGCCGATATCTAAGGTTTCAAAAGCAAAGAATTCACCTGTTCGGCAAAACGTTTGAATCTCATCCGCAATAACCGGAATCCCCTGCTCTTTACAAAACTGAAGAATCTTTACGAGGTCTTCGCGAACTGGAACCTTATAGCCACCTTCTCCCAGCATCGGCTCAAAAATAAAACCGCAGATATTTCCTTTATGTTTTGCCACATGTTCTTTAAATGCATTGAGCGCAAGATCTTTGCCTTCTCGTTGAAGCATCTTATCGGGAAATGGAATTCTTAAAACTTCATTGTACTCAGGGAGCCCCTGTTTAAAGGCTGGATTATCTGTAATCTCGGCCATTAACGTCGACCGGCCAGCAAAGGCATCTTTCATCGCGATAATCATTCGAGCTGGAGTCTTCTTTTGTCTTACGATTTTAAGGGCGTTTTCGTTAGCCATTGTTCCACAGGTCGTCAGCCAAACATGTTTAAGCCGGCTTTTTCGAGAAGCTAATTTTACGAGCTGCTGAGAAAGTTTAAAATAATCGTTATTGGGCTGAAGATGACCTTGCATCACGATATCCGAAAGAGCCCCTTCAATCGAAGCTTCAATTACATCCGGGTGCGAATGTCCCATGATGTGAATTCCGATTCCATTAATTAAATCGAGCTTAACACTTCCATCTTCGACCTCAACGTAAGGACCGTGACCCACGCCAGAACCAATGTAAGGGTAAAACAAGGGGCGCCCTCGTAAGGCATTCACATCGGCGATTAACTTTTCTGAGTTTGCCATTTGGCCATTTAGGGCAGTGTGAGGACCGGTGATTTCTTTTGAAATCTTTTGCACTTCGGCTACGAGGGCCTTAACTAATTTTTTAATTTCTGGGTTGTCTTTGAGAGCATGTCCCGAAAGTTGATTGCTGTCTTTCGCCATTGATGTCCCTTTCTAATGAGGAAACTCATCATACTCCTCGCCTTTAGGGAAAACAAGCGACCGAAAAGCTTTGATTAAGACCTCGATTAATAAGATCCGATGGACAGACCAGAGCCGATTCCATAGACTAATCGCATGCATCGAACTTTAATAATTCGCTACATTTTCAGCCTATTTTTTAGCTTAGTTTCTCTAAGTCCGTTTTTAGGTTTTAACGCACAGGCCGAAGAGCCGGGGCCACAAACTCCGTCAGCTCAAGAATTATACTTAGCTGGCGTGAAAGCTTACCAAAGTTCTAAATTTGCTGAAGCTAGTGAATCTTTTCGCGCAGCATTTGCGAAAGCTCCACAAAATCGAGCCGTTCTATTTAACTGGGGCCTTGCTGAATACAAACAGTCACACTTCGGCATGGCTGCCGCAACTTGGCGCAGAGCTTTGGCGCTGGACCCCGATTACTCTGTAGCTGAGCAAGCCCTTGCGGTTGTGAAACAAAACCTTCCCTCACAACACAGTGCTGAAGAGCCCAGTTTTTTTGAAACCTTTCGTTCTGTAGTTCTGGTCAAGGTTTCAGGACCGCAGCTCGCGGTTGTGACGGCGATCTTATTGTTCTTTTCGGGTTGGCTACTTCTTAAATTTTTGGGCCAACGTCGACGAGCTTTAGAAAATGAACAGCGGCTTCCTCATTTCCCAACCGTTGGCGTCGCGCTGTTTGCTTTATTTTTAGTTTCGGCCGTTACAAGTCTCAGTAAAATTTATGACTTCGTGCAGCCGCGCGCTACGGTCGTAACTACAAGCGCATCTGTCTTTAGCGGCCCAAGTGATTCTAGTCCCTCGTTATTTGAACTTTCAGAAGGTTTTGAGGTTATAATGAACCGCGACCAGGGAAACTGGAGACAAATCACCTCCCCCGGCGGTTTAAGTGGTTGGGTCAAACAAGAAGTACTTTTTCAAACCTCGGGATCAGAGAGTTTAGGTCTAACAAAATGGTAAGCTATATCTGGGACAATCTTTTTCGCAAAGAAGAGAAAAAGAAAGATCCCATGCACATCTTAAAAGATAACTTTCTTTTTCAAGATCTCTCTAAACGCGAGCTCATGTTTGTAAAAGAAATGGTTCATCAACGTGCTTACCGACCAGATGAAGCCATCTTTCGCCAAGGCGAAGTCGGCGTAGGTATGTATATTCTTGTCAGCGGCAATGTCGACATTTTCGTTGATGATCTCCAAGCTGAAACGCACAAAAATCAACCTGTGTACGTGACCCGCTTAATTCCTGGAGATTTTTTTGGAGAGCTATCTTTAGTTGAAGATGGTGACCGACGGTCTGCCACAGCAAAAGCTGGCAATGAAACTCTGGTGCTTGGGTTTTTTAAACCTGATCTTATGGAGATTATCGAACGGAGCCCCTCAACTGGTGCAAAAATTATTTTGCGTCTTGCACAGGTGCTCGGAAAACGCCTCAAAGAGACATCGCTGAAAGTTTCAGAACTTAAACATGAAGTTCGCCGATTCACTGAAGGAAATTAATGTCTCAAGCATTTAGCGCGACTCAATTAAAAAGAGCCAATAAAATTAGGCTCGCTGGTTTTGTGGGAGTTATTGCACTCACAGTGATACTGGTGGTCGCTGTAGACAATATGCTTCTTTCGACAATACTCGCTTTTGTTATTAGCTACCTCATTGGCCCTTGGGTAAGTTTGCTAGAACGCTTTGGAGTAAATAGAATTCTTGCTACTGCCGTTTGCTTTATGTGTATTGGTCTTTTTATCGGCTTACTTTTGACTCTCACTTTCCCTTTTGTCATCGAACAATTTGGAGCTTTCCGAGCAGAGTTTCCAAAATATGTAGAAGGCGTAAGCCGCATGATGCTCGAGCTTGAAGAAAAAATAGAGGGAATCACTGGAACCTTCTTTGTAATCGACTTCAGTGGGCACGTCCGCGCTACACTTCAGCCTTGGGCTCAGGCCATGTTTGAGGATCTTCCTAATTTTGTAACTCGCTCAGTTACGGTCACATTGCTCTCACCCTTTCTGGCATTTTTTATGGTGAAAGACGGCCGCCACATTTCACGAACACTTTTGTCGTTGGTGCCCAATAATATTTTCGAAATCACAATTAATTTATTTCACCAGATAAACGACCAAATGGCGCATTTTGTGCGAGCCCGCCTGCTTGAAGCAATTATTGTGGGTTTCGTAACATGGCTTGGGTTGTTTATGATGGACTTCCCTTTTGCTACGTTACTTGCTTTATTTGCTGCGCTCACCAATCTCATCCCTTATGTAGGACCCTTGATAGGTGCGGTTCCCGCCTTTTTAATCGCGATCGTTAACGGCGAGACCTCGCTAGGACTGCTCTTAGTGGCTTGCGTGTATTTAACGGCTCAGCTGATTGACGCAGCCTTTATTATTCCGTTGGTGGTGGCTAAGATTGTAGACCTGCATCCAGTCACGGTTGTAGTCGCTATTATTGCGGGAGCGCAGCTCATGGGAGTTGTCGGCATGATTATTTCGATCCCCGTAGCGAGTGTTCTAAAGGTGACTGTAGGCACCGTGTACCGCCATCTCACCGAATTTCGGTCCTGAGGCCCACTTTGTTGACTTAAGGCGACCCCGCCCAGTAAACTCCCCCTATGAATTTATACGTTTTTCGAAGGGTCATTGGCCTCTTTTTTTTACTGTCTTTTTTGTTCACCGCGGCCTGTTCATCGCTCGATGAATATGACACCACAACCGCTGAAGGTTCTTACAAGTTAGCTGAAAAATATGTCGAAGACGAACGCTACGAAGAAGCGATCGCCCTGTTTTCTGATGTTAAAAATAAATTTCCCTACAGCAAACTTGCAACCGAAGCCGAATTAAAAATTGCAGACGTTCAGTACGCGCGCGAATCTTATATCGAAGCTCAAACAGCCTACGAGGTTTTTAAAGAACTTCACCCCAAACATCCCCGCACCGATTATGTGACTTACCGATTGGGAATGAGCCTTTTTAATCAGCTTCCATCTACTATCGACCGAGATCTGATTCTGGCCGAACGAGCTATCGTCTATTACCAAGAGGTTATTCGTTCGTTCCCTTCAAGCGAGTTTGTAGCCTCTTCGAAAGAGCACCGTTTAAAGTGCCGCGAGATGCTGGCCGAAAAGCAATTTTACATTGGTGACTTTTATGCCGTTCGAAAAATGCATGAGAGCGCACTGGCTCGATACGACGAACTTCTTACAACTTTCCCCGAATCCAAAACAGTACCCCAAACTTTAGCTGCGGCCTCGAAGTCGTCATTGGCGTTAAAAGATAAGGCAAAAGCTGCTTTTTATTACGAACAGCTCAAAGAGCGTTTCCCTAAGACTCCTGAATTTTCTAACTTAAAAAGTGAGATTGGAAATGAGCTTTCAGTCAAATAGTGACCACGTCGATGAAATGCTAGAGGCAGCATCGGAGTATTTTAAAGAAGACAATTACTCGCAAGCTGAACCATTGCTAAATCAGCTCATTTTGCAAAACCGCAAATCTCCTGAGATTTTTCAAATGCTTGGCACGATCTATTACGACCAAGGAAAGTTTAATAAAGCGATCCGCTCATTTCGCCGTGCTTTAGATATGGACCCCGCCTTCACTGACGCAAGTATTGGACTCAGTATTATTCTAAATGATCTTGGTCGCTATGAAGAAGGCCGTAAAGTTTTTGAAGAGGCACAAGTCATGCTCTCAAAGCAAAACGCCGAGACCGATCCTTATATCAACGAAAAGCTGGCTATTAAACATGACGAGCTTGCCGAACTTTATTTTCAATTTCAGCGCCCCAAAGAAGCGTTGGAACAATACTATAAAGCCTTAAGTCTGTCGTCTCGTGTACCCGAAATTACCATGAAAATCGTTGATTGTTACGTAGCGCTCGATGACCGTGACCGCGCTATTAAAGAACTCAATGATCTTATTAGGCAGTATCCTAATTTCTTAGGTGCCCGAATTAAAATGGGTCGCATTAGTTTTGAACAAGGTGAAGTGATTGAAGCCATTGAGGCTTGGGAGGCCGTTTTGGCCCGCGATCCTGAACATGCAGAAGCAAAAAGACTTCTTCGCCAGGCCCAAGCTAAAGATTCAACTTATATACACGAAAACCATCCCAACTAAGGAGTGATGTATGTCTCAAGCTCGACACGGAATGATCCCGTTTATTACCGCCTCCGAAATTGAGGAGATGGTTAGCCAGCTCGCAAAACAGATCGAGCGCGATTACCCAAACAACAAAGAACTTGTAATGCTTTGCCCACTCAAAGGTTCAGTTTTATTTTTCTCTGATTTGATTCGAAAAGTGCGAAATCCACAAATCGTAGACTTCGTGCACGTGACTTCACCGCGTGGTGAAAGTTGCCGGATCATTCGCGATTTATCCGTCGACATTCAAGGTAAACACGTCATTTTAGTTGAAGAGATTATCGATGCGGGCCGTACTTTGAGCTTTTTAAAGACTCGCCTGTTAGCTTCACACCCTGCTTCGTTGAAAGTTGTTGCACTTTTAGATAAGCCTGCTCGCCGTGAGTTGCCTGTTACTCCTGATTACGTTGGCCGCACAATCGACGATCGTTTTGTAATTGGCTATGGAATGGATTCAGAAGAAATTGGCCGTAACTACCGCGACATCTATAATTTCGCTCAATAATTAGAACCGCGATTTAAAACAAGAGTTGAAGATCTAAGCCCGCGAGACTTGAATCAGGCACATTGCTGCCTGCAAGTACCGACGAAAAATAGACGCTTGAAGCAAGTTGAGTCTTAAGTCCACGTCTTTGAGAAAAAGGCTCTGCCTTATAGCTCAAGCCTAAATGCCCCATATGGAGCTCTTGTTTACTTCCTTCAGCAAGCGCCTCGTACTGCGCTCCTTCGTAGGTATCTTCGTCTTTTTTCAAATACGAATAGCCACTAAAAATTCGCCACTGATTATGAAGGCTCTTTTCAACGAACGCACTCGTACTCCAGTAGTCACCCAGATTTCGATTCACTTCGAGCGCCACATCTTGTCCTAACTGATCAGCTACACCTGGAAGCCGCGCCTTTATTTGATCAGGAGCCTGCCACGTATAACCTAGGCTTCCAGTGACGAGCCAGCCGTGACCGATCCAATAATCAACGATAGAATCGACCCCGATATCAAGCTGACCGTCTCCTTCGCTCGCATCTACATAACGATAAGGGCTCTTGGCCGATGCCGTAGGAAGAACGACTCTCTCGCGAAGTGACCATAACAAATCTGGCGTTTGAAGGATTTCAAATTTACTTAAGATTTCGGCGTCGCCGAGTAGCCATTCTTTTTGATCCGTCTCAATAGGCTCATAATTATGGTCCGAAAGTTTTCGGTTAAGCGCATCCTTGATTCGAAGATCTCGATCCGGGGAATTCAGTTCAGCTTGCGCAAGAGGTTCAGCTGTGGCGGCTAAGCGACTGTATTCTTCAGAAACAGAGATTTTAGAGGAGACTTGAGTGCGCCGGTACACCACAGGTAACCGCAGACCCAACATCCAACTCGAGGTCATCCCGTAGGCCCATTGAGGAGAAAAACTTAACACCTCTTGAGAGACGTTTAGGTCCGCAGTTGCCGCAATGGAATCAAGATCCATCCCACGGCCTTTTACGTACTCACGCAGCTGTTGATTTTTAAGATTTGGCTCTCCGCGGTCGGCTAAGAGTTCAGCCCAGGTAATACTTTGTCCATAGGCTTCGCCGATTCCGACAGAGTCACCACTTTCAGAGAGCTGATTTGAATAACGAGAAAAGTTTGATGTCAGAGTGAAGAGACTTTGCCCTGCAGGAAGCCCCTGACTTCTTCTCCAAACATTTGGGTAGAGAGTCGATTGAGCTTCAGCCTGAAAGCTCACAGCACTCAAAACAAGCAGCATCACCATAACCTGAACAAAACTTCGAGGCGACACTCTGAACGAGTCCGTAGATTTTCCGCAAAAAATTAGCATTTAATGGGTCTACTCAGAAATGACGCGCCGGTCAAGAAGTAGCCAACAGGATTTCAGAAAATCTAAAGCTTTTGAGCTATTTACCCAAGCCCAGGCGGGTACTTCTACTACCGAAACTTAGAATTCAATTCAGCCGATAATCTGGCTTTAACTCAACTGACGAAAACGTTTACAACAAAGAAAATGACCACGGAATACACAAATAACATCACCAAGCTGCCCATGCCGGATGCCCTCCTCAAAGATGTAGAAAACTCGATTGATCTAAGACACGATACCAAATACCCAGGCTTAATTTTTCGATCATTGACCGACTATGTCAACAATTATTTCATTCTTTCTATATAGTTAGTGCATCTCGCCAGGCTTTACGATGTTACCAACTAGATCATAGTCATGTGCGTCGGTGATTTCGACCTGCACAATGGAGCCAACTGCAGCTTCGCCATCTGCAATATAAGTGACCCCATCGATGTCCGGTCTCTTCGCTATAACCTTCGACCACTACATCGACAATCTTACCGATCCAGGCTTGCTGCTTTTCGTGAGAGATGCGTTGCTGAAGTTCCATAAGTTCATCGTGACGTCGTTGCTTAGTTTCTTCATCGACTTGATGGGGCAATGTGCCCGCCTTGGTGTTTTCTTCGATTGAATATTTAAAGCAGCCCACACGATCAAATTTGTGTTTTTCAACGAACGCTAACAACTCTTGAAAGTGCTCTTCGGTTTCGCCAGGGAAGCCGACAATAAATTGCGTACGAATCACAGCCTCTGGAATCTCGGTTCGAATATTTTGAATAGCGGATTCAATTTCATCGCGAGTCATACGGCGATTCATCAATTTGAGCACATCGTTATTGATATGCTGAAGAGGCATATCAAAGTATTTCACCAAGTTTTGTTTTTCTTTGAAGAGCTGTACCATTTCGGGAGTGATTCCATCCGGATATAAATAAAGTACCCGAATCCACTTAGCGCCTGACTGCTCTGACAAAGTTTTTAGCAGCTGATAGGGAGACTCTGTTGCCTCTGAATTTCTTCGTCTTAGATCCCAACCGAAATCTGTAAAGTCATGCGACACGATAATGAGTTCTTTTACGCCGCCCGCAACTAACAACTGTGCCTCACTTAAAATCCCCGGAATCTTTCGCGACTGAAGATTTCCTCGGATTAAAGGGATCGCGCAAAAGGCGCAACGTTTTTTGCATCCCTCTGAAATTTTCAAATAGGCGCGGTGACGTGGCTGTGAATTCACGCGAGGAGTATTGTCCTCTTGTAGGTAAGTCGGAAGGTGAAAGAATTTTTTCTCGGCGCTTCCTTCTTTTCGACCTTTAAGGATGCCCGCGATATTTTGAAACTGTCCGCTCCCTACAAAAAGATCAGCTTCGGGTAAACCTTCTACGAGATCTTCTTTATATCGCTGAGTAAGGCAGCCGGCCGCGACCAGATGCTTTAAGCCCTTCTTTTTCAAATTCGAAAGTTCAAGAATTTTATCAATCGACTCTTGCTTAGCTTCTTCAATAAAACCGCAAGTGTTAACAATGACTGTCTCGGCGTCTTCGGGGTTTTCTACGACTCGGTAGCCTTCGTTCATGAGTGAACCCAACATCATTTCGGTATCGACCAGATTCTTGGGGCAACCAAGGCTAACAAAATGCACAGTCTTCTCGGGTTTAGCTTTTCCTGCTTTAGCCTTTGAAGAAGGCGCTGACTTTGCTTCAAGATTTTTCATTTATCACCAATTAGAAGTTAGTAACTTCAGCGCCTTTGGGCGGGTTATATTTAAAGAGTTCCGATTTTGATCTTTGAGATTTTTTAATCGAGGTAAAATCGTATTCCGTCACATTCTCAAGCTCATCAGAAAAGCTGACGGCTTTAAGTTGATTTTCTTCTTCAGAGATCGTGATTTTGAGATCTTTTACCTCAAGTCGTTTTTGATCTTTAGGCTTAAGATTAAAAGTTAGATCGCCGCCCACAGACTTCTTGTTGATCAATTGAAGTTCATTCCATATTTCACTTTCACCAAACAATAATGCAAGTAGAGCCGAAGACTTTCGAGCTTGCTGGGCTTTGAAGTGACTCACTTGAACTTTGCCACCCATGTCTTCTGGTTGTTTTTCTTCAAGCCAAATATCTTTTCCTGATAATACCAAGAGCGAAGGATGAGGATCATTAATCTTCATCCGAATTTTTCCTTTTGAAAAATCCAAAGTTCCTGTCGCTTCTTTGGGAGAGTTCAGCCACGGAGATGTGATTTTCTTCTTTACCTTCATTGAAACCGATGCCGCGCTTTGAAGATCTTCAAAAACTTGCGAAAGATTGCGAAGTTCAGTTTTTACTTTTGACGAAGCTTTTTTAACTGTTGGCTTTGTAGTTTTAGGGGTTTTTTTAGTTTCAGTTTTCTCTTCAGCTTTGATTTGCTTTTTGTCGTCGGCTTTTTCTTCTTCGGGTGTTGCGAGATCTTTTAGATCTAAGTTTTCTTTTTCATTCTGGTCGCTTGGTTCTGCGCGAACCGTAGGCGTCTGAGCACAGCTTAAAAGTGACAGCGCAGCTCCACTCATCAGGAGGATTATAAGTATCGAAAAAAACTTAAAAAATTTCATTGCTGCGTTATATCAAATTTCGCCCTAGGGGAGCAAGCGACTTCGATAAATAAGGCTCCAGACCCAGAATTTAGGAGGCGAGCCCAAGGCCCTCCAGGCTGCTCGTGCTGTACTCCCGGTGGTCACGACGTCATCTACAAAGTGGACGTTCATTGTTTTGAGTTGTTGTCGGCTTCGAGGTTGCAAAATGCTGGTAAAGCACAGCCGCTCCCTGCCCTTACGCGATTGAAATTTTTGCAGAGCCTGTTCTTCATCTCGTCTTAACAATGAGAGCATCGGTGAGCCCACTCGTTGGCTGAGGGCGTGGCAAATGGCCCAAGCATGGTCTTGTTGGTTCACCCTTCGCGGCGGGGCTGGGACAAAAACGGAGTTGGCAAAATCTATTTCTGGCCTCTTAAACTCAAACTCACTGGCCTCAGCCTGTGACTGCCGGATGAGTTCATCAACCCATGGCCTTAAAGCTATTGAAGGAAAACCACCTTTTAAACTTTGGATGAAAGCAGATACTAACTCGTCATTGTGCCTTCCCCAATTCCACAGATAGACCAATGGAATTGGAGTTTTTTTTGCGAAGATCTGATTAAAAAGTTGAGCACTGGGAGCTCTCATTTTTTGGCACACCGAAACTTTGAGTTCAATCATACAACTTCGACAGAGCCAGGCGTGGCTGTAAATTACTTGTGCGCACACGGCGCAACTACGAAATGGCATATAGGTTAAAAGTTTTCGCATAAAGACCTGCAATGCGAACTGTGTACTTACTTGAAATTGAAGCCTTAAGCTT
>CAZDFM010000017.1:0-12837 GCA_964504465.1 uncultured Pseudobdellovibrionaceae bacterium
CTCGATCCATGATTTCAGTTCAGGATGGTCTTTTGCATGAATGGTCAAAGCCTTTTGAAAGAGTTCCTTGATTTCAGGATTTCTGAAACTCTTAACCGATTGTGAAATTAAATTGAGCCGGTTTTGTATTTCACGCCCGCGTTGGTTCACCGCTAAAGTATCCCGCAGTAACAAACGCATAATGCGTTCGCGAAGTGGATTGCGATCAGGAGTTGGCTCAAGCTCGAGTGACCCTATCTCAAGTTGATCCGCCAATTCGTCCGCGGTCATCTTTTCGCCCTGTTCTTCTTGGCGTTCGGCTCTTTCAGATTTATTTTCGTCTTTTTTAGGCTCGTCAGAAGTTTTTGAAGCCTCAGGTTTATCTGCCTCATTTTCTGAAGTCTCACTTGAGTCAGACTTTGACGCCTCTTGCTCAGAGTCATCCTTTTCGGAGTCATCTTGGTCGGCAGAACTCACATCTTCATAGGGGTCAGGCTCGCCGCTTTCTTCCTTTTCGTTTGAGTCTTTTTTCACAGGTGTAGGATCAAAGGCATGCCAAACTCCATTATGAAAAACCTCAACCCATGCATGGGCTTCGCCCGGCAACACCAAATAGCTTTTCTGCTCTCTCTCGCCGCGAAGTTTTTTAGCTCGGTATCCACCAATTGCCCTTGCCGGAATTTTATAATAGTCGCGAAGAACCGAAACCATAGCATAAGCCGCGAGATCACATTGAAAGGCACCCGCTTTAAGTGCTTCGATTGGATCTTTTTCAGAACGTGGGCCCACGCTGTAAAGATATTTTTTTGATAAGTGGTCTGAAATAGCTTTGGCAACTTTTAACGGATCTCTCTCAGCATCCTTAACAGAAAAACGACTTAAAACTTCGGCCCGAATTAAACTCGGCCACTCTTCATTTTTAAAGCCGACAGGTCGAGTAAAAAGCTCAAGCTGGTGAGGCATCATCTTCATTGAATCGACTTCGAGAGGAATTTTCACTTCAGCTAGGTTTTCTTGAAGCTTTAAAATATAGCCCCCGCTTTCAGAACGCACGATCGTGGCGCGTCCGTCTGAAGGCTGTAATGGGCGATGACCTGAAGGCATAAAAAGAGTAAGTTCTCTTTTTCCTAAGGTTTTAATTTTGAGTTCTTTGCCGGTTGCTTTAAACGCGCCAGGCTTTACAGGGGTGACAACAAGTGCACCCTCACGAAAAACAGACTGCGCTCCCCGCTCGACTGTATTAAAATAGCGTTGAGCAAAGTAATCCGACATAAAATTAACTTCTGCTATTTCAACAGGTTTCTGGGACTCATTTCCCTTTTCTTTTTTGGTGTCTTTAGTTGAGGGATTATAGTCCGACGGAAGTTCCGGAAAATCCGGTGGCGGAGGCGGAGCCTCTTCTGCCTTTTGAGGTGGAGGAGATGCGTCGTCCTCTTTTTTCGGCTCTTCTTGTGATTCTTCCTCGACCGGTTCACCATCGCGGTCCACTACTTCAGTCGGCATGCGGTAGCGTCTTAAGTATTCAAGCGTATATTTTATCGCAAGTCGATTTGACTGCAGGTCAAGCCGGTCCGTTCGAGGCTGAGCGAGCCAAAACTTTGCATCCTTAATAATCCAATCCACGAGTTTATCGCGGTACGGATTTTCTCGGATAAAACCCTTTTTAAGATTAAAATTGATGTAAGCCAGAGCACTGTGCTTCCAGACTCCATTTACATTGCGAACCGAGAGACGCTTAAAAAGCGTCTCTCCCTGCTGCGGAGAAAATACGGTTGCAAAAGGATCGGCGAAAACTCCTAACTTTCGACTGTACTCGGCCATTAAAGCTTGAAGTTCAGCCTCTCGAAGGACAACCTTTTGATGCACAATTTCTTCAGTTGCTAGCAAAGGCCCGCAGTCTTCTGCCGATTTTGCGGCAAAACTTTTTAGTGGCGCAAGTGCCAATAAAAAAGAAAGAATCAGGGCTCTACGCATTCTAAGATTACCGACCTATCAAAAGAAGTTGTTCAATCGAAGCTTCTTCGGGAAGCCCCTTAAATTGACCAAGCTTATATTTTGCGGCTCGCTCAAGTTCTATTTGAAAATCTTCAATTAAAGTAAAAAACGTTTCAGCAAAGCGTCTTTGTTCACTTTGAAGATTTTCGATCATCTTTGATTCTCGGGTGTCCCGCGCTTTACCTACGTCAATGTCCCAGTCAAAATCGATATCGACTGCGCGTCCGTGTTCTTCGTTAAACACAAGTTTAGCTGTTCCTGGTCCCACAGTAGTCATCATGAGGTAGCCACGCCAAAGCGATAAAGGATCCAGTACAATTTGTGACGCCGTCATGTTCTCAAGGTTCTCGTCATCGGCTAAAGGCGAAAGCAAAAAGTCCACAAAGACAGACATAATAATTGAGTCAGGAATCTTCTCAACTAAACGCGTGTTGTAATCGGCCGACGGAAAGTAAACAAAGGGTTCGTTTTGACTGTCGCTTCGGTGAAGCGATTCAGATTCGCGAATTCGGGCCGTTGTTTTATCTCTAAGTTCTTGCACTAAATCTTGATAAACAGAGCGGAAGTATCTACCAGGTGCGATGATCGAGCGAGCGAGCATTCTTGCAGCTTTCCAATTTACTTCTTTGGGCGAATTAAAGACTTCATCCTCAAGAACCGAAGGATCAGAATGTGACAATGCTTCTAAATATCTTTTTCTCTCTGCGCGCTCTGTGATTTCGGAACGGTGTTCTTTTGAAAGCCAGTTGTAGATAAACATTTTAATTTGAAACCGGTTAAGTAAGGCTGGAGCAGTGGTTTCAAGTCCGTTTTCTTTAAACTGTTGAAAGATTTCAGGCAGAGTGGCGTTACTCGTTGCAAACACGGTTTCAGTTAATGCATCGACAACGTGGCCTCCGTTTAAGATCTTTCTTTCGTTCAGTAAACTTAATAGATTCGAAAGCGCTGCAGGGTTACCTTTATCAACTTCATCAATAAGGGCTACAACGTAGCTAGATAAACTTCCCTCGCTGTTAATTAAATACTCCCCTTTTTTAGCGGCTTCAAAATCTTGTCCACCAGTAAAGGCCTGCTCGGTGATCATCTGGTGAAGCTGAAGTTTAAAGGCTTCGGTAGATTCAGCTTTAAGAAGCCAACTAATGACGAGCGATTTCGCGCCCCCTGGAGGTCCGTAAAGGAAAGTGTTCAGCGACGCAAGTCTCGAAACATAGCCCGCATGAGTGGCGGACCCTAAATTTTTAAGTTCGGCTTTTAAAACTCCGTCAGTGTAGCGAAGAGAATCACGAATTTGTTTGAGCTCTTTTAAACCGTGTGCCGTAAGTCCTGCATACTCTCGGTTTTCGACCTTAGTAAACGGGACCAAAAGAGCTTCGCAAAACTGCTCATGCACTTGGGACTTCGCAGTCGCGGTAGGTGCCGTTGGGGCTGCTAAAGCTTGAAGCGAGAGGGCTGAAATCACCCCTATAAGCCCTAACCTGAACCCTAGGGAACGCATATAACCGAGCTGTTTATAAAATTTACAAAGTGCCATTCGAAGCCTCTCCAAAGCGCTTTAAACGCTATTAGACCTAGTTTTGGACCAAAAATACGGTATCAGAGCTACTTAAAAGCAAGGCCCTGTCCACTTCCTAAAACCAGCAGGTTTGAGCCAACAAACCCCCTAAAGCCCTATTTGGTCAAACCCTATCAAAGCCCCCTGTAGTTTTAGCTTTGCCCATATTCAATCCGGAGTTTTGACAGCGAGAGCCCCACTCCCAGAAAATCTGAGGCCGGAGGTAAGTATGAAACCTATTGTCGATTTAAAAAACAAAGCCGTCATTGTGACCGGCGCAGGCACTGGAATTGGCGAGGCCATCGCACACAAATTCGCAAGCCTTGGAGCAAAAGTTTTATGCGCAGGTTTGCCCGGCGATCCTGTTGAAGAAGTTGCGGCTTCGATCAGAAAAAAGGGCTCAAAAGCTGTCGCCTTTGAAGGTGATCTTTCCCACCCTGAAATGGCTCAAGCCTGTGTTGACCTGGCAGTTGAAAAATTTCGAAAGCTCGATGTTGTGATTAACAACGCTGGCGTCGTCCTTGTTTCAGATTCTACTGATAAAATTTCGGACGAAGCTTTTACCCGAACTGTTCATAACAACGTATTTACCTCTTTTTATGTCACTCGTGCAGCCCTTCCTGAACTTAAAAAAACTCGAGGCGTTTTACTTTTTAACAGTTCAGTTGCAGGCCTTAAAGGCGAACCCGGAAATTCTATCTACGGTGGTACCAAAGGTTTTTTAAACGCTTTTGTACAAAGTCTTGCCGTTGAACAGGCTCAAAATGGAATCCGGGTAAATGCGGTTCTTCCCGGAGTAACCGATACAGCGATGACTCATTCTGCGCGAACGGCTTACACCAAAAATGAAGAAAAAAAGATGACCGAGCATGTGCCAATGCGAAGACGAGCGACGCCCGAAGAAATCGCAAACGCTTTTGTATTCTTAGCTTCAGATTTAGCGAGTTACATTTCTGGTGTGTTACTCCCTGTTGATGGAGCTTACACTTTAAGTTGGGGCGGCGTTGATGAAGTTCCGCAAAAACTTCGTCGTAAACCAAAAGGAAGTTTGGACGCTGTTCTTAAGCACTCGCGTGCAGGAGGATTTAAGAAGAATAACCCTGAACCACGATCCAAACATTAATCCAATTTAGGTTCCATTTTGGAACTTAAAACTATGAAAGTTTTTCGAGTCAGGAATGAGTTTGAGTATGTCAGGAATTCTACAACTAAACTGTATAGTGGCTCCAAGTATGTCGGTCTCACTCAAGCTATATTTCCCGATTCAAACCAACTCTAAAAGGAGATTTAGGTATGTTATCAATTAAAAGAATCGTCGCCGCCTTAGTGCTTGTGACGCCGCTTTCGACGCTTGCACAAACTGGCGCTGGCAGTGGAAGTGGTTCAAGCATGACACCAGGAGCAACCACTCCGGGCGCGACCAGTGTTACAAACCCTTCAAATGCAGGCACTGGAACTCAAAGCGGAAGTTCAGCAGCATCGGGTGCAATTTCTGACGTGAACAGAGCTGACACTTCTACAACCCAAAACCGCAACAACCGTGCGCGCGGTTCAAGCGTCAACACTCAAGGTTCTTCTATTAACCGAGGCACCTCTCCTACCACCCCTCCGGGCAGCGGTATGCCAAGTGGAACCGGCACAACGGGTTCTGGCGCAACAGGAACAGGCGTTGGCTCTAGCGGCAGTGGATCAACTGGCTCTGGAAGCACAACTCGATAATAATTTTCAACAGAGCATAAGAAGGAGCCAGCCCTCAAAGAGCTGGCTCTTTTTTTTTGCCTCGTAGCCCGGGATATGATCTGCTCGATGAATGAACACGATTTACGTTTCTCTTATTATTTTTGTTAATCTCATTATCTACGCCGCCTGGAATTTTCAATTGACGGAAATCATGACTCCGCAATTTATGGTGGACAATTTTACGGTAAGCTACGTAGGTCTGACCGAAGGCCGATACTGGACTCTTGTTACCGCAGCCTTTTCGCATTCTTTTTTAATTCATTTTATTTTTAATATGCTTGTGATTCACAGTTTTGGCCGAGTGCTTGAAGTCACTTTAGGTGCCGGTAAATTTTTATCGCTCTATTTTATTGCTGCAGTTTTTAGCTCGCTGACTCATGCTTTAGTCTCTGCCTATTTTATTCATGAGCCAGCACAAGCCGCGCTTGGCGCTTCGGGTGCCGCTTCGGGTGTGATTCTTCTTTTTTCGCTGCTTTATCCAAAAGAAAAGATTTTGCTATTTGGGATCGTCCCTATCCCAGCCCTTGTAGGAGCACTGCTCTTTATTGGCTTAGACGTTTGGGGACTTTTTGCACAAGCCGGTGGCGGAGGACTTCCGATCGGTCATGGAGCTCATTTAGGTGGAGCCTTCATTGGAATCTTATTTTATTTCTTTATGGTTTCGTCGAGAGATCAAATTGTACATTAGTCTCTAGGGGCTCTCCCACAGAGTTTAAAACACCAGTGGTAAAAATCAAAGTACAGCTTTTTCGTCCCGAAAGGGCCTGCCAATTAGAATCGGTTTCGTCAAAATCGACAGTAACTTCGGTGTCGTTATTAAAAGTTAAAACAGAGCTGATCGCGATAGGATTGCCTTGGCAGGCAAAGGTTACGTTGGGCTCAGTCAGAGTCGAAACATCAACAGGTACATTAAAGGTGACGACGTCTATTTCTACGGCTGTTAGTAACAAGTCAGCTGGGGGGCCGCTTAAAATAACCGGTATATCGCCTACTTTGAAGTTGATCGGAGCAAAGTCATGTAAGTTGCCTGCTGCATCGGGAACTTCGACTCCCGCTACTTCGCACGTCGCTCCATATACAAAATCAGGCGAAGCCTCATTGGGCGAAAGGCTTAAGAGTTCATCGCTAGTGCGCACAACATTCATACTGACCGGGCTTGCTCCCAAGCCCGCATCGCAAGAAAGGCTTAGAGTCGGTGAAACCGAACTTACTAAACCCAAGATGTCCCCAGAAAATTCAAGACTGAACGAGGTCAAGTTTGTGAGGTTATAAACTTTCTCTGTCCCCACTATTGGCAAATCGTCTGTTGGGTCAGGTAACTCTAAGTTATCGACCGCAAAATCGGTAATCTCTGATTCATCTACAGCTTCGGCTGAATTGGCATAAATATTTGTCGCAGATGCTTCAGCTAATGAAATTTGAACAGACCCATTTCCTGAGCAGTTTTCAATTCTAATTGTTCGCGTAAGATTGCCTGATCCCAAAACCGAAACCGTACAATCATCTGAGTCGCCGGCTAATTGTACTTCAGAGTCAGTTAAAGTAATCGCAGTCGCTCCAGAGTAAGTCACCACGTACTCAACTTGACCCGAAGAGTTCACAACAGTTTTTGAAGGAGCGCCCACGCTAATCAGCGGCCGAGAAGTTCCAACGGTGATTAATATATTTCTCGCTGAACCCGATCCTAAATTTCCGGCCAAATCGCTCACGTCCGAAGGAGTAAAACGCAAATTAAAAGTCGTACCGTCAGCACAATTATTTTGTGAGAGTGCAAACGTGACCACATTGTCGGTTGCTCCAGAAAGCGCACTGCTCTCGACTGTTGGAACGTCCAAGCAGGTCCCCGAAGTGATCACCAAATCCGAATCTGCAAGTGTTGCCGGGTCAATCTCTTTACTCATAACGAAGCTCACTTCAAATTCACTTGTGCCCCAAAAATAATTTGCGCCCGAAGGAGTAGATGAACTTACCACCGGAGGAACCACATCCAATTCGATATCTCTTAAAAAAGATAAAGAGTTTGCAGCACCAGGAGTTGGTAGCGTCAAGTTCGCCGGAACCGTTCCGCCCGATCCAGTTAAAAAGATATTACCGCCATTTAAGCCGAGTGAACTGGTTGCGAGATACTCTAGATCACTGCTTCCAGCACCAAGCGTAACAGTGTAGCGAAACAAGAGCTCGTCACTTCCTGAACCCGAAATATAATAGGCATACCGGGTGCCCGCCAGATTCAATCGAAGACGAGGAACACCCGTCACATCGACGCTATCAGTAAACTTCACGATGATATCAATTGGACTTCCTATCGCATAAAGTCCGCTGTCAGAAGTCGCGCCGTCTCCGACCGATTCAACACTTGGAACACTTACTGAATAAAGAAGAGTAAGCTCTAGTGCAGCCAGTGGTGCCGTGTTGGGAAGACTTTCACCTGTCACCGGAGAAAGAGTCTTATCCGAGGCCGCGTTTGCTTTAAGCGTAATTTTGAACGCCTCACCATCGGCGCATACCGCCCCGGTCAGGTTTACTGTCACCGAACTTGTCGCGGCGGCTTTAGTAAGCGAAGACAGCGTCGGCAAAGTTGAGCAACTACTGCCTGCGCCTGCTGCAATAACAAAGTCCGTCGTGGTGATCGAGGCTAAATTTGTATCATCTGAGAAACTATAAATAACAGTTGAGACTTGCGAACTAAACGCGTGAGTACCGCTCGTGGTAATGCTTGAGACATTTTTAATTGCGGCACTTACACTGGGTATGACATTGTCTACGGTAAAAACAAAAGATTTTTTGCCCACTACTTTTTGTTCATCGCTCAAAAGCTCAATGCCCTGGTACCGCATGATCAAAGTAACTGTTTCTCCGTTGAGGCACGTACCTACACCAGCAAGGGTGATTGTAGTTTCAGTTTTAATCGAAGAAACTGAATCAACTTCTGCATTTCCGTTAGCGCAAGTGTCGGATATAAAAAAATCGTCTTCTCCGATACTTCCAATATCTACAGTGTCAGGAAAAGTGAGTTTTATGGATGAGGGAATCGTAAGATAACGACCCGTGGGTTTTGACGTTTTAACTACAATGTCGACAATTTCTTTTGATTTCAGAAGCTGACTGATTGGATCTTCGCAGCCGAGCAACGCAAAAGCGGTCAGCAATAAGCTCACATAAAAATTTAGCGTTTTCTGAGTCATGTCCACATCTTACGTATCGGAGAAATCGGGCTTACTGTTGAAGTGACTCGGCCAATCTTGGGCCTTTGTCGAGTCCTCAAACCTTCTTCTTTATTTACTTAACAGCACAGGGAGAAGCGCCGAAAAGTCAGAGAGGACAAATGCAAACAAAGCTTTCTCAAATTCTAGCGGTTTCAATGCTTTGCCTGAGCTGTAGCTCAATGCCAAAACCTCCTATTACGCGTAGTTTTTCTTCGCTCGGAAATTCAAAAGTTTCAAACCAGCCAAAAAACCAAGAGTACAAAACTCAGTTACCCCAACTGCCCGCCAGCCAATCTGTTCACCGGAAAGAAGCCGCTATCTACGGTCGCGACAATCGCTTTATACCTGATTCAGCAGAGTATCCCTATTCGACAATAGGTCGAATCGTAAACGCAAATTCAGGTTCTTGCACAGGTACCCTTATTAGCCAATGTCACGTCTTAACCTCGGCCCATTGCTTTTACGATAAACAAGAGCAACTCCCAATGGATGATGTTTTTATTCCTGAAAAAACAAAACATCAGCGCTCACATTTTGCAAACTTCTCGGCACGCCATAGTCTTCCTGACTACCTCAAGCCCAATATGGAACACCGGGATTGGGCCATCGCTCGACTTGACGCAAATTACGGCAAAGAATTTGGTTATATGGGGCTTATCAAAGTCAGCGGAAAGCAGCTCGAAGGAAACCTTTTAAACAGCTGGGGAATTTGGGCGTACAACAAATACACCATTGCAGGATACAGTTCTGATCTAAAACAAGGCTTAGAAGCTGCTCCTTTAAGTGTCGACCAAGAAGTCGAAATCATACGAGCAGAAAACAATCTGATCTTTTACCGAGCCGACACTTCGACTGGTTCTTCGGGCGCTGCAATTTGGAATTATAACCACGAAGGCGAACCCCAGATAATTGGGCTCAATAAGCGAACGTTTTTTATTGAGCGAAACGGTGTCGACTACGTAAAACACTTTCCGCAGTCCGAAACCGAAAATTTGAGCATGGGAATCGCCAGCGAAGAATTCTTTGATTATGCGAAATACTTTATGGCCGAGTATCCGTGCAAAAACGAAACTGCCGCAACCGACAGTTCGCTATTTAAGTAAGTAAATAAAGTCTTCTTTTGAGAGTCCGCTCGACCCTTCAAAGCCCGCGTCTTCAAGATTTTCATCCACACCAAAAAGTCTGTCGAAAGAATCTTGTTTCTTGATTTTCAAATCCGCGATGCGTTCTTCAAGCGAGCCTTCAATCAGCAGGTTGTAGACCTTGACGTCTTTAGTTTGTCCCATTCTGTGCGCCCGATCAGTAGCCTGATTTTCGACCGCAGGATTCCACCAAGGTTCAAGATGGTAAACAACAGAGGCCTTCGTGAGATTTAACCCTACCCCGCCCGTTTTAAGAGTCATAAGCATCACAGCAGGAGCTTCGCTTTCTTGAAACGATGAGATAATTCGGATTCGCTCCTTAGAACTGACACTGCCTTGTAACGTATGCACAGGAATGTTTCGTTTCTTAAGTTCGCGTTCGATGCGGCCCAAAGTTGACAAGAACTGAGTAAAGACGATCACACTCTCTTGGTTTTCTAAGTGCTCTTCTAAAGAATCTAAAAAGTGTTCGACTTTAACAGGTAACTCTTCAAAAACCACTCCGGGTACGGCTGCGGGATCAGAACAAATTTGGCGTAGCCGCATAAGGGCTGCGAACATCGCGATTTGCGCTTTGTTTTGACCCTGTTCTTCGATCAAGACTTCTACTTGCCGAGAAAAAGTCATCGCCATCTTTTTATAAATTTCCTTTTGTTTTTCGGCAAAAGGCAGCAAAACTTTTTGTAAAGTCTTAACCGGAAGCGACAATTTCACTTGAGCTTTTGTACGCCTTAATAGCAGCGGTTTAGAAATCAAACGAAGTTCTCGCAGTGCCTCTGCTCGAACTTCTTGGTTGTAATAACGTTTTCGAAACATATCGATATCGCCAAGAGATCCAGGCACCACCAAGTCACAAAGAGAGAAGAACTCAAGATAGTTGTTCTCCATCGGAGTACCCGTGAGGCAAACTTTAAAATCGGCCTTAAGGCTTCTCGCCGAAATACTTCTCAGTGAGGTGATGTTTTTCAGATTTTGAGCTTCGTCAAAAGAAACCACGTTCCAGGTGATCGAATTAAAGAGATCAATGTTTTCATTTAAGAGCCCATAGGTCGTAATCATCACGAGTGGTTCTGGCGACTGAATAAGCTCGCGCATTTTTTCAATTTCGTGAGAATTAAAAACTTGAAGCGGAATCTCGGGTGCAAACTTCTTTTTTTCGTCGACCCAGTTGTAGACGAGCGAGGTCGGCACAACGATCAAAGATTTTTTGAGCTTAGATCTTAATTGAAGGCTCGAGAGAAACGCTAAAACTTGAAAGGTTTTTCCAAGTCCCATCTCATCGGCCAGAATCGCACCCAGTCTAAGTTCGTAAAGGTCGTGAAGCCACTGAGCCCCTTCGCGTTGATGGGGCAATAGACTGCCTTGCATTGAATCGGGCAACTGAATTTTATCAGCACCTAAGCCCGTCTCAAAGTAGTCAAAGATCTTCTTCCACTCGCCATGGGCTTTAACTTGAATACCCTGCATTCGAAGCATCAAAAGCTCAAGCGCCTGAGACTTTGCAAGTTTAAATACCTGCTCGCCAAAACTGTTATGTTTCACATTTTTTTCGACCGCACGAATGCGGTTCCAAAAACGTTGCAGCGATTTCAAAGTCGGCATTTGTTTTTTATCTATTCGGTAAATTTGACCGCGGTACTCAATAAAGCCAACCTGATCCGGAGTAAAATTAAATTTTACTTCTTCAGGAACAATTCGTGTTCCGTTAAAGAAGATTTGCGGATGCAGATCAAACCAATTGGAATCTTCTTTGACTTCGTCACTGCCGATTTGAAACACAAACTCAAAAGGGTTCTCTTGGTTCAAAAAGGGCTTCTCATTAAATTCGATATCGAAACCGTGGTCGCTTAAGTCAAACAACAACGAAATAATATATTTGTTGTAAAGACCGAGATCGACCCAGAACGGCTCGGATCCTAAACTGACGGTGCCCGCAGCGCTGAGCTTTGGCTCAGTCCAAAGCCTTAGCGAATGTTTAAAACTTTCCGCGACTGGCGGTTGAGCGCGAGTTAAAAACTTTCCTCCGCTCTCTTCAATAAAATGGAGCAGCATAAAACGAATCAAGGGTAAAACTTGTTCGTGTACATTGACCACTTCACCAACTTGATCACCATAAAAGATAAACGACCGGTCGGCATTTAAAGCGTCATAGATTTTATCGACATAAGCGTAAAAGTAATCTTTCACACTTTGAGAAATAAGTTCTTCAAAAGGGGTTCCGGTTTTACCGATAAGTCCTGGAATCGAATTTTTAAGATACTTAAGCACCTTTTCGAACTGCGTATCAAACTCGGGCAGATCCGAGTTCGGTACGAACTCAATGATTTCGCCCGAACTGAGCGGCTTATCAAGACGCCAATTAATCAGTTCAAGCAAAATAAAAAGCGCGAGCCCCTGATGCCGAAGAAACGTCATATCGTTTCCGCGGTAATGTTTTTTTCTCGAGGCCACTTCTTTACGGTCAAAACCGAAGTAGTAATCAATGCCGCCCCAAAAAGGTTTTAATGCCGGAGCTAAAGAATAAGGAAAATTTGCGTGCTGAAGCCCCATCGCTTCAATTGTAAAACTCACTGAGGCTTGCATCGAGCCGTCAAACTCTCGGAGTTTTAAATGCGGCTTAAAGGCTGCACCCGTTACTAAAGTGTGATTTACAAAGTGGACTTGATCTTTACTCACACTCGCTTCGAGTTTAGATAAAGCGCGCGTCACTTCTTTTGAATCAGATTCGATACTGATAAATTTGGGTTCCCAATTAAGGGATTTTGCTTTTTGTTTTAAGGTTTCGAGTTCTTCAGGACGTGCTTCAATGTACGGTGGAGCTTGTGATGAAAGCTCTTCGACTAGCCCAGCAGCGTGAAGACGAAGCACTCCTGGAGTGCCTTGATTTTCGGTGCCTTGAAACACCGTCATCCGAGCTGTGTTTTTGACTCCAGGTTCGGCCATTACAGTTGCAACTAAGGGCAGAGCTTTAAGAAATTCTACGTCTTCTAAAGGAAAGGCTTCTCTCGGCCCATGGGCCTGCCTTCCGTCACACCAAAGGACTTCGAGATCTTGGCATTGGCGCTGACGCTGAAGTGCCCAGGCAAGAATCTCAAGAACTGTAAACCAAGCTTTTTTAAAATCAGTACTGCGCTTTTGGTAATCTAGCAGTTTGAGGGGTTTCATAAATTCGTCGGCGTCGCCGTCGAGCACTCGAAGCCAGTTTGTGCTTCGATCTAACAAA
>CAZDFM010000018.1:0-12728 GCA_964504465.1 uncultured Pseudobdellovibrionaceae bacterium
CATCGTGAGCAAGACGATCTGATTGAGCGGCAGGCGCAACTCTCAAAAGAATCAAAAGAATTAAAAATGAAAATTGAAAAAGCATCTGATCCTGCGTTTCTCGAACGAGAAGCACGGGATCGGTTTGACCTTGTTCAAGAAGGGGACTTGGTCTTCGTATTTTCTGATGGAGAATAAGAACTGATAAAAACGAGTTCGTTCGAACTTAACAGTCTTCTTTCGCCCCAAAGTCTCGTGAACCGAGATCTTTATGTAAATCCTCATTATCATTACAAGCGTTCTCACAGATTTTGGAATCGGTTTGCTTTAAATACTCATGACGCTGTTTTAAACCTTTGGAAAGATCCAAGGGTCATAACTATACGGAGGTGCTATGACCGTCGGTAAAGTAAAGTGGTACGACGAGTTTCGGGGATACGGCTATATCCTGCAAATGGACGGATTAGAGGTCTATTTTCACTATACTTCGGTGGCTGAAGCGCCACGCGAACTCGGTGTCGGGCTGACGGTCGCCTACGATTTAATTGAAACCCGTATGGGTTGGGAAGCAGCGAACGTACGACGCGCGACCCCATGATGCCGTGCTTGAAAAGCGGGCATATCTAGCAGAATATCTATAATTCATCAAACAAAGAGGGCGCCAGGGAACGATTCCAAAGGCGCTTTCTTTTTGGAGGAAGACTCACTATGGATTGGAATTCTGAGCAGATTCGTCAACTCAGACAACGATGTGGATGGAGTGTCGCCGAAATGGCGCGCCACTTAGGTTGCCGCACAGAAACCGTAAAGAACTTTGAACAAGGCCAAATGGTTCCAGACCCCGAAGTTTGCCACCAATTTGAAACCATTCGCAGCCGCTGCGAAAGCAATGCTGCAGTCACTTTACAACTTGCGCAGGCGGACCAACAAATCACGGGCCGAGGTTTAGATCAGATCTGTCGCGATGATTTCGAATTTTCAAATTAATCTTTAATTTTATATGAGCTAAATCAGAAAAACCTCTGACCTAAAGTTGACCCAGCTCTTCTCAGCCCCTACAACAGGGGCATGAAGAAGCTCTACTTAGTCGACGTCAGCTCCATGTTTTTTCGCGCTTTTTTTGCGATCCCACCACTTACCAATGGCGATGGTTTACCAACTAACGCCTTATACGGTTTTCTCAACATGACCCTCAAACTCTTGCGCGAAGTTCAAGATGACTATGTCGTGTACTGTTTCGATCGTAAGGATAAATCTTTCCGCTTTGATCTTTATGGTGAGTATAAAGCCAATCGTGCTGAAATGCCCGACGATCTGGCGCCGCAAATTCCCTACATCTATGACATCACCGATAAAATGGGTATCACACGAATAGATAAAGAACGTTATGAAGCCGATGACGTGATCGGTTCGCTCACGAAGTGGGGACGCAAACACGATCTCGATGTCGTAATCGTGAGTGGCGATAAAGACTTTGCCCAGTTAGTAAAACCACATGTCGTAATGTACGACACAATGAAAGACGTGAAGTACGACGAAGACGGTGTTCGAAGTAAATGGAACGTAGAGCCTTCACAGATGATCGATTATTTAGCGATGGTTGGGGACAGCAGCGACAACGTACCAGGTATTAAAGGTATTGGTCCAAAAGGAGCCGAGAAACTCTTAAAAGATTACGGAAGCCTCGATGGGATTTATGAAAACATCGACAAAATTTCGGCAAAAGCTTTAAAGCAAAAACTAATTGATAATAAAGAAATGGCCTACCTCAGCCAAAAGCTTGTGACGATCGTGTGTGATCTGGATTTGGTCAAAGATCCGCATGATTTAGAGCTTAAAAAAATTAACAAAGAAGAGCTAAAATCTCTGCTAGATTTCTTAGGGTTTAAAACTTTCTCGAAGAATTTATCAGACGATAAATTGCTCAGCGGGAAAGGGCCAAGTGGTGGTGATAAAACTGCTAAGGCTCCTGGAACTACGCCTAAGCTTGAAATTGTAAAAGAAGACTTAAGTGATCTGCCAAATTTCGAAGAGTCGACGGTGAGTTTGTCGAAACTGAACGAAATGGTCGAACCGTATTCAGAAATCTGGGCCATCAACAGCGAACAAGGATTTTTGCTTGGGACCGGCAAAAAACTATTGCGTGTAGAAGCAGCTACAGAAGAAATCGGCGAAATTTTGAGTCATAAAAAACTACAATGGAAAGGTTTCGATCTTAAAGCTGTATGGCATCTGATGGGGATCAGTGATCCTCGAGCTGATTGGGACGCGCAACTTGCAGCCTATGTTCTTAACCCTGGCAACACCGAGACTTTGTCTGATGTTTATTCAAAGTTTGTAGGGGAGCCGTGGCCCCCCATGCTCTCATCAGGAGATCTTTATAAAATTCACCTCGGGCTTGAGCGAACGCTATGCAAAGCCCTTAAAGCCGACCATGGAGATAAAGTTTTACGCGAAATTGAACTGCCCCTTGTGCCCGTTCTTTATGAAATGGAAAGACGCGGAATTCTTATCGACACAGTAGAGCTTGATGAACAAGCAACGCTTCTCTCAACAGATATTAAGCGCCTTGAGCACAACATTCACGATGCTGCTGGAGGCGAATTTAATGTTGGAAGTCCCAAGCAGTTAGGCGAAGTTTTATTCGAGAAGCTGAACCTCACAAAAGGAAAAAAAACTAAGACGGGTTACTCAACTAGCAGCGATGTGCTTGAAAAACTCAAGTCCGAGCACAAAATCATCGAAATGATTATCGAGTATAGGGAGCTAGCAAAACTAAAATCCACCTACGTCGATGCTCTTCCGCATTTGATAAACCCAACCGATGGCCGGGTTCACACTAATTTTAGGCAAGCGGCGACGACGACAGGACGTCTTTCAAGCGTGAATCCCAATTTACAAAATATTCCTATTCGTACTGAGCGCGGACGCCGGGTACGAAAAGCATTTATTGCTCCTCAAGATCAAGTTTTACTCTCGGTCGATTATAGCCAAGTTGAGTTAAGAGTTTTGGCTCATATGGCGGGAGACGAAGGCCTCATTCGAGCTTTTGCAAATGATCAGGACATTCACACTGCCACCGCAGCAGAGGTTTTTGGCTTAAAGCTGAGCGAAGTCACATCTGAGCAACGAAGAAAAGCCAAGGCCGTTAATTTTGGAATTGCCTATGGACAGGGAGCGTTTGGCTTGTCTGAAGCCTTAGGCATTTCACGCAAAGAAGCTTCAGAAATTATTGAACGCTACTTTATGAAGTTTAATAAGGTAAAAGGCTTTATGGACTCGATTATCGAAAAAGCCAAAGGCGATGGCTTTGTAGAGATGTTGTCGGGTAGACGACGTTACATTCCAGAGCTTAAATCGAGTAACCAGATGCTTCGAAAGTTTGGCGAGAGAGCGGCGATCAATGCCCCTATTCAGGGAACTGCCAGTGACTTAGTAAAAATGGCGATGATTAAGCTTCGCGAAGAAGTGTCGCTTCCAATGATACTGCAAGTACATGATGAATTGTTATTCGAAGGATCGCCAGGTGATATCGAAGATAACAAGGATATGATCCAAGCTGTAATGGAGAATACAACAAAACTTAATGTGCCTTTAAAGGTGAATCTCGCAACCGGAAAGAACTGGGACGAAGCTCACTCGTAGCACGGCTTTAAATGTTTAAATTTTTACAACTTTTGCAGGGAGCTTTACGGAGCCGTGCGAAGCAGTTTAAGTTTACTTTATGTCTTCAACTCTCAGTGAACTTATCCAGCCCCTCAGTTGGCAAGAATTTGCTTTGAATTATTTTTCGAAGGCTCCATTTGCTACGCCTCATTCAGCTAGTAAATTTCAAAACTTTATCGACTGGGAAATGCTCGGAGAAATTGTTTCCTCAGAGCGCAGTCAGAGTCGACTAGCAAAAGCAGGAAAAATGCCAACGCCTGCGCCGACCAAATTAGATCTCCCCCAGGTTGTGCAGTATTACCAAAATGGCTGGACCTTATTTATTCGAAATGCCGAAAGGTCTCATCCCAAAATTGCTTCGATAGCCGAAGAATTTTTTAAATTCTTTGGAAGCCCCATCGATATCCAACTTTACGCAACTCCCGCCGAACAACAAGGCTTTGGTTGGCACTACGATTTAGAAGAAGTTTTTGTTCTACAAACAACCGGTGAAAAAGAGTTCTTTCTCTATAAGAACACAGATTCAAACCCTCGCGAGTTTCAGCCTAGTATGTTGAATCAGTTTGAAAAAAGGATCTCTGGACCCGAAATGCGATGTAATTTGCGAGCAGGGGATTGGCTTTATATTCCAAGCGGATATTGGCACAAGGCCCAGGCGCGGTCACACTCAATTCATATGTCGATCGGGGTCATGCTTCCTGCGAAGCAGCGGCTTAGTAATCCTTAGTCAGTTTCCCAACCGACGAGCCGACCAGCTTCAAAGTATAAGAACTTATCCACTTTTTGATAGCCTTCGTTAGATGAAACGTATTTTGAATAGCGCCAACGTTCGTTTCCATAAACCGCGTTACCGGCGACTTCCACTAGATCTGGGTCTCCCCAGCTTTCAATCACAGCTTTTTGTGACATACCCACTGTGACATCGTTTTTTTCTATAAGTGCGGCGATTTGATCTGAGTGCCCATCTTCGGATTGATTGTAGCCGCGATTTGCAGCCCATCGTTCTCGAGCTTCAACAGTAGGAATTTTTAAAAACTGCGCGCGCTCCTGATCATTTAACATTAATCCCTTGTAGCGGTAGTACTGCTTCTTTTCGCGGTCAGTTTCAAGGCGCGTTTCCATTCGATTCAAAGAAATACGCTCTTCGAGTGCTCGAGCTTCGACTTCGTTTAATGGACGTGAGTTCGCCCACCCCAATTCTTCGCGTACGCGGCTCTTTTCATAAGCGTCTTTTTCAGCAGCTAACTGTTCTGAATTCCAAGGACGTTCATAATCATAGGTTGAGTAGCCACTCACTGAGCTTCGCTCCATAAGACTACAGGCCGTAAGTCCAGTAAAGCTCACTGCAAAGATCAAAAGAAAGTTAGAAATCCGTTTCATAGCTCCTCCATTTAAACGTATCGGAATGAGAAGCTTTTTTTTAAGTCCAAGTTATTACATTTCTTTGCCATAATAATTTTATGGCGAACGAACCCAATTCTGAAAAACCTGCACCCATTATCAATTCCGAAGAGGTTTCGCTCGAAGATATCGATAAGATTCTAGAGGATAGCGATCCCGGCTTTGCTGCTGCGCTCAATGAGGTTCGCGAAGCAACTGAGTCGACAGATGTCGAAATCGAATCTATTGCTATCGACGAGAAGTCCCTAGACGACACTGAAGTCGAGCCTGAATCTCCTTCAGTTAAACGTTTTGCCCGAACTTTTAACTTTTTTGCGAATCTAAAGATGCGAGCGCGCAATGCGCTTATGATCTTCAGTCACCAAGCTTTAGTCTGGGTTAAAGTTCGACCCAAAGAGTACCTCTTATTTATTCTCTCCCAATTAAAGGTCGTCTTAAAGTTTGTCGGGCTAGGAATAAAAAAGTTTCTGGCGCTCTCGCTTGCAAAAAAAATGGCTATCCTCGGAATTCTTGTAATAGGCGCCGGTGCCTTTGCGCTGATTGCATATAATCTTAAAGGACGCTGGTTACCCCAAATCGATCGGCCCTTAATTGTCGATTATAAAGAAGTGGCCGATCAGACATGGGATGTAAGCCAAGACCGATGGCTTCCCTTATTTCAGGCTTTGCGCCAGCCCGAACATCGCTATCTCTTCGACAAGGTTGTCGTAAATTTAAGACGCATCGAAGGGGCTTCTAACAGCGAGTCAAATCCAATGGGTTTATTCGAATTTTATGTCGAGTTGGATTCAAAACGGACCGCAGTTGAGGTAAACGACCGCAAGCTTGAATTATTGGATCTCGTGCAAAGAACTATCGAAGGCGAGACCTACACATCCCTAGTAGGCGAGCCAGGAAAACAAAGACTAAAGAACCTCATCCGACAAGAAATGAATGAGGTTCTTAATCAGGGCTGGGTTAAAGACGTTTATATTTCAAATATGGTTCTTAAACCTTAAGCTCTTCAATTTTTATATTTAGTCGGATCAATTTGATAGAGTTTTATCCGGTCGTTGAGAGTACTTTTTGGCATTCCTAAATCTTCGGCCACTCTTCGCTGATTGCCTTTGTGAACCGACAAACGCTCTACTATCAAGCGTCTTTCAAGCTCTTTAAAGAGCGAACCTTCCCGAGGCTGATTTGGGTTAATAGTTTCGAAATCAGAGATCAAGGGCTTCATTTCTACTATATCGAGGAGTTCCTTTAAGTGCTCCTCTTCAATTTGCATTTGCGGAAAAAGCGCTTTAGCACGAGCCACAACATTTTTTAGTTCACGGATGTTCCCCGGCCAAGAATGCTTTTTTAAGCCTTGGATCGCTCCAAACGAAAAGCCTACCTTGTATAGTTTTGCGAAATGATAAAACAGACGTTCAAAATCTTCCATACGGTCATTCAAATCTGGCGGCGTTAGCTGTACCCCGTGGAGCCGATAATATAGATCTGAGCGAAATTCGCCATTCATAACTTTCGCTTTAAGATTTGCGTGAGTGGCTGCAACAATTCTTACATCAGTTTTGATCGTTTTATCAGAACCGACAGGACGTATCTCGCTGTTTTCTAAAGCTCGAAGTAATTTAGGTTGAAGCGAGAGGGGGAGGTCTCCAATCTCATCTAAGAATAGAGTTCCGCCTCGAGCAGTTTCAAAGGCACCTTTGCGATCATTGGCAGCACCAGTGAAGCTTCCTCTTAGGTGTCCAAAGAGTTCGCTCTCCACTAAGCTTTCGCCTAATGCACTACAATTCACGCTTACAAAAGGTGAGTGCCTACGTGCTGATTTCACATGAATCTGTTGGGCTAAAAGCTCTTTGCCAGTACCGGAGTTACCAAGTAGCAAGACCGCGAGCTCACTTTCTGCGATAGAATTTAACCTCGTAAGTTGGAGATTCCAGGCCGGGTTTGCACTTTCTAGTACTAAAAGTTGATCTGATGGATCTCGCTTAAAATTAAAGGTTAAGGTTGTGTTGCCAATATGCACCCGGTCTCCGTCGTGCAGTTCTGCTTCCAAAATTCGAGTTCCATTTAAAAAGGTGCCATTGCGACTTCTCAAGTCCCTTAAGAGAAAATTTTCGGCTTTTCTTTCGATCCGACAGTGTCGAGTGGAGATAAAACTGTCATCAAGGCGAAGTGTGCACGAAGAGTCGCGTCCAATGCTGAGCCCTTGTCCGACAGGATGTGCTTCGCGAGACGAAGCATTCTGAATAAGAATATAACCTTCATGCTCCATGGGTTTAGGGGTTTGAATTTCAATTCGTTGGGTTTGCAATGTGGGCCTCCTGTTATTTGCCGTAAATACGGCGCTAAATGGCTTCTTAACAAGAGTCATGCCTCGACTCAGAATAGCCGGGGTTCGTTATAAGGGGGTCCTAGGATTTTTTTGTCCGAGAGAAAGGAAAAACCGTCCAAAGAAATCTCGGATCGTGCTACATCTTAGTTCCATGAAAGTTGAATTTGTAAAAAGTGCTCAAGACCTTGAGCATGCTCCGTTTGCTGACCGTGCCGAAGTGGCATTGGCAGGGAGATCCAACGCTGGAAAATCCTCTTTTTTAAATTCATTCTGTGGTCGCAAGATTGCGAAAGTTTCGTCGTCTCCAGGTAAAACCCGATTACTGAATTTCTTTAATATCGGACCACGCCTTTGCCTCACAGATATGCCGGGCTATGGTTATGCCGCTCGCTCAAAAACAGAACGTGAGGGCTGGGGCAATATGGTTCAGCCCTATTTGTTGGGCCGCGAATCGTTGGTAGGTCTCATCTTAGTTATGGATATCCGTCGCGAATGGGAAGCTGAAGAGCAGCAGATCCAAAGCTTTTGCGAATCTGCAGATATCCCATTTTTAATTGTGCTCACTAAATCAGATAAAATCAGTCGAGGTCAGCAAGCGAGTAAACGTCTCAAATTAAAAAAATCGACGCGAGCTGCGGAAGTCTTTGTGGTTTCAAATCTCAAACGAATTGGTCTTAAAGAAGTTCAAAAGTTTATTTTTGACGAGTGGATCAAGATCGAGGCGCCAATTGCTGTCGCGGAGGATTCTGAGATATGAAAATTATTGGCGTTATTCCCGCACGTTTTGGCTCGACTCGATTTCCCGGGAAGCCACTCAAACCCATTCTCGGAAAGCCGTTGTTACAATGGGTCGTTGAGGGCGTACAAAAGAGTAAAGCTTTGTCAGAAGTCGTGGTTGCGACGGATCATCACGAAATCATGGCGTTAGCCACCAAGTTAGGTGTTCGCGCGGCTATGACCTCAGAAGAGCTGCCTTCAGGCACCGACCGGGCATATGCTGCGACTCTAGCTGATTCTGCTGACGTTATCGTAAATATACAAGGCGATGAGCCTTTAATTGAAGCCTCTATTATCGATGCCCTCGTAGCCCCATTTTTTTCTGACAGTGAGCTTCAAATGGCAACCCTCGCTCGTGAACTAAAACCCGGGGATTTAGAGTC
This sequence comes from uncultured Pseudobdellovibrionaceae bacterium, assembly GCA_964504465.1. Taxonomy (GTDB): domain Bacteria; phylum Bdellovibrionota; class Bdellovibrionia; order Bdellovibrionales; family UBA1609; genus CAZDFM01. The sequence continues at coordinate 8,530 of CAZDFM010000018.1, forward strand.
GCCCAATACCGCAAAAATCGTACTTAATAAGCGTCACGAGGCTCTTTATTTCAGTCGGTTTGCGATCCCATTTTCTCGTAGTGACGCCTGGAGTTTGCCAGGTGCTTGTGTTAAACATATTGGCTTATACGCATACCGTTCCAGCTTCTTAAAAGAGTTCTGTGCCCAAAGCCCTGTCGACATTGAAAAGGCCGAAGGATTAGAACAATTGCGTGCCCTTTATCTTGGAGCTCGAATTAAAGTAGTGATGGTAGATCATGAGTCGTGGGGAGTCGATACACCCGACGACGTAGCAAAAGTTGAAGAACTGTTAAATAAGAGGAATTTATGAGCCGGAAACAAAAAAAATCTTCGAAAAAACAGGCAATGAAAACCTCTCCAATTAAAACTACTTCAAGGAAACTGGTTCAAAAATATATTTTCGTAACGGGCGGTGTGGTTTCTTCGATTGGTAAAGGCTTAACAGCTGCAAGTCTTGGAAGTTTGCTTGAAGGCCGTGGCTGCAAAGTTAGCATCATGAAGTGCGATCCTTATATCAACGTTGATCCAGGAACAATGTCACCACTTCAGCATGGTGAAGTTTACGTAACTGAAGATGGTGCCGAAACCGATTTAGATTTAGGTCACTACGAGAGATTCACTCGTGTATCTTTAAATCGAGCAAATAGTGTTTCTGCTGGTCAAGTTTATGAAGCCGTTATCGGAAAAGAACGTCGAGGAGATTACCTCGGGGGAACTGTTCAAGTCATTCCTCATATCACTGACGAAATTAAAGCTCGTATTTTTGAAGCTGCGCAAGGTTCAGAAGTTATTATAGTCGAAATTGGCGGAACGATAGGTGACATCGAAGGCCTCCCATTTATCGAGGCAATTCGTCAAATCCGTGTCGACGTGGGCGTTGAAAACACGATCTTCGTGCACGTGACTTATGTTCCTTACATCGCGGCTGCCGGGGAGCTGAAATCCAAACCGACCCAGCATTCGGTTAAAGAGCTTCGCGAAGTGGGAATTCAGCCCGATTTTCTGATTTGCAGAAGCGAAAAAGAGATTTCACCAGAATTAAAATCTAAGATTGGTTTGTTTTGTTCCGTTCGTCCCGAAAATGTCATCGCAGCAACCGATTCAAAGAGTATTTACGAAGTTCCGCTAGCTTTGCACAAAGAAGGCTTTGATGCAAAAGTGGCTTCTCGACTCGGATTGAACGCGACAACTCCTAACGTTTCCGGTTGGAGCAAAATAGTTGAAACTCTTCGAAATCCCAAGAACGATCTTTCAATCGGAATCGTCGGCAAGTATGTCGATCTCAAAGAAAGTTATAAGTCTTTAAATGAAGCTCTCGTGCATGGTGGGATTGCTAACTCAGCTAAAGTTAACCTTGTGTACATTGACTCTGAAACTCTCACCAATAAAAACGCTGCAGAAGCTTTAAAGTCTGTTGATGGCATATTGGTTCCTGGCGGATTCGGTGAACGTGGTTCCGAAGGAAAGATTGTAGCAATTCGTTATGCCCGAGAAAACCAAGTTCCATTTTTTGGAATTTGTTTTGGAATGCAAATGGCAGCAGTTGAGTTTGCCCGGAATGTTTGTGGAATTAAAGACGCCACGTCTCGAGAGTTCTTAGGCAACAAGCAAGGGATGAGAAACCTTGTGATCGATTATATGGAAGAGCAGCGAAATATGAAAGATCTTGGCGGCACCATGCGTTTAGGTGCATTCCCTTGTGATCTTTTAAAGGGTTCAAAAGCCGAATCAATCTATGCGACTTCCAAGATTTCTGAACGCCATCGTCACCGCTATGAGTTCAATAATAAATTTCGTCCGATCTTAGAGAAACATGGCCTAACACTGTCTGGAATCTGCAAAGAGCGAGATCTCGTGGAAATTCTTGAGATCAAAGAGCACCCTTGGTTTATCGGTGTTCAGTTTCACCCTGAATTTAAATCGAAACCTTTGGATCCACATCCCTTATTTAAAAGTTTTGTGAAGGCAGCATTGAACGCGCGACAAGCGAGCCAGCCGAGCAAAGGGAAAACCTCGGGCAAAGAAAACAAAAAGACCACATCACACGGTCGAAGTAGCAGTCGCAACGAAAATAGAATTTCCTAAGGGGTTTAGCTTGAGCTCAGAACCAGAAAATTTTTCTGCCATCGATGAAGCCAAAAGAGTTTTTCGAATTGAAGCTGAGGCTTTGCTTGAGTTAAGTGAGAAATTTGACGAGAGCTTCGTAAAGGCCGTCCAACTCGTTTATGATTGCCAAGGAAAAGTAATAGTCACTGGTATTGGAAAGTCCGGCTTAATAGGACGAAAACTCGCCAGTACCTTTTCTTCGACAGGAACCCCTTCGATATTTTTGCACCCTGCCGAAAGTTCGCATGGCGATTTAGGTGTCATTTCATCTAATGATCTTGTGATAGGCCTCAGTTACGGAGGCGAGTCTCCTGAAATGTCAGCCGTGCTTTCTTATGTAAACAGAAAAAACATTCCACTTATTGCGATCACCGGAAAACCTCTAAGTCAGTTAGGACGTGCCGCTCATACGGTTTTGAGTGTTGCCATTAAAGAAGAGGCCTGCCCGCTAGGACTCGCACCGACAACTTCAACAACGGCAACCCTCGCAATGGGTGATGCTTTGGCGGTTGCCGTCTTAAAGAAACGCGGCTTTCGAGAAGAAGACTTTGCAGAGTTCCACCCAGGCGGAAGTCTAGGTCGGCGTCTCTTGATCAGAGTAAAAGATGTAATGCATACCGGAGAGTCACTTCCGTTAGTAAAACCTGAAGCCACAATTGCCGAGCTGATTTCAGCAATGACTTCGCGAGAGACTCGAGGAGTTGCAGGAGTTATTGATTCAAAAAGTGGATTAATGGGAATTGTCACTGATGGAGACATCAGGCGGCGCTTACAAAAAGGCGATTTTAATCTTCAAGAAAAAGCCGAATCACTCATGTCAAAAAATCCGAAGACAATCGACTGCAATGAACTAGCTCAAAAGGCCTTGTTTTTGATGGAACAGTTTCGGATTAATCTACTTTTTGCGGTTGATAAGTCCTCTGCGAACCCGATGCAGCCAGTTGGAGTGCTCCATGTCCAGGACCTTCTCTCGGCTAAGATCCGGTAATAGACCAGCATTCGCTTTGCTTAAGTCTAGGACGCAATCTTCCTAGTGGCCTAATTTTTCATGCCAACTTATCCTACTCTGGGTGGAGATGGCATGACAAAAAATATTCTTCTGAGTTTTTCTCTATTTATTTCAATATTTACGTGTGTGACTGTGCGAGCAGCAGAGAAGATCGAATTTCCTGAAGAGGAACTAGCGAAAGAATCTGTGGTTCCTGTCTTCGAGAATTCTCGAAGCGTTCTAAACCGTAAAGTAAATACTAAGGGACGTTTTGAAATCGGCGGCGGCGGCGGTCTTACGCTGAACGAGGCCTTTTACAATCCCATGAACTTCGGCTTCACCGGTACTTATCACTTTAATGAAGTACATGGTTTAAATGTTGCGGGAACATTCTGGATGGATGGACTCTCTACATATGGAGAGCAACTCGAAAGAGGCGAAGGCTTAAGCGGCAAAAACTTTGATGCCTCTTATGCGCCTCATGCAAACTCAATGTTCTTAGCCAATTATCAATTTACTGCTTTCTACGGAAAAATCAGTCTTTCGAAACAATCAGTAATGAATCTTTCGATACACGGCCTCGCAGGACTTGGAATGATACAAATGGACGGAGTGAGTCCAATCACTGCAAACATCGGAATGGGCCAGCGGTTCTATTTTACAGAACGTTTTGCACTTCGAATGGACTTAAATCTATTGATGTACCAAGGTCCTGACCCGACATCAGTTGATTTAAATGAACTGCCTCCAAATCCGGGTGATCCAAAACTCAAACCAAATGCAAAGCCTTCAGACTTTTCAGACACTTTACAGTTTCAGACTTTGTTACAGGCATATTTAGTATTTTTACTTTAAGGCCCGGGTGGGGCTTAGTTTTTTGATTTGAAATTACAACGTGAGGAACATCTTTGTGCGAAAAATTTCAATAAACCTCGTCGCCCTTTTGGTTGTCTTCAGCTTTATGCCATACGCATATGGGCAGTCGCCTTCGGCCGATACAACATCGCTCTCGCAGGACTTAGCGCCTAGCGAAGAAGCCGAAAACAGCGGCGTAGAAGATCTGTATGACAATTTTGATAAAGAA
>CAZDFM010000019.1:0-12594 GCA_964504465.1 uncultured Pseudobdellovibrionaceae bacterium
GCAGTGGGATATGTTGGTAGGTGGACGCCAAAGTGAAGTTTACGCTATTCAATCCGGCGATAACTTATGGAATGTGTCACGCACGTTATTTAATGACGGAAACTACTGGCCAAAAATTTGGGCGATTAATAAAAACATAGAAAACCCTCACGTGATTGAACCCGGAGACCAACTTCGATTCGTTATGGGATCGCAAGAAGATCCCCCAAGTTTTACGGTCACAGATAATGCCTATGCAGAAGAAAATGCCACAATTCCCTATGTGCCGGTTTCAGTTATTCCGGCAGGCTCCTCGACAGAAATTGAACTACCACCGCCTTTAGTTGAACCTCGTCCAATCCTTAGAAAATTACCTCCCAGCATTCCCGAGTGGAGTTCGTTTACACGCGAAGGTTATGACAATGTAGGAATCAGCATTGAGCGTCGTCCTCCATTGGTTCTTCAGTCAGATATTTACCTCACGAATTATGTCGAAGAGACTGATGCAGAAGTTCTCGGAAGCGTTGTTGAAGTTGAGGGCGGTTCAAAAACCGCCACAGATTTTCAATATGTCTACGTCATGATTAAAGCGGGTCAGGGACAAGCCGGACAAAAACTCTTGATTGCTCAATCGAAAGATAAAATTAAGCCAAAAGGCAAATTTATGGAGGGCGGCTTTTTTAGCTCTGACTTTGGACAAGAAGTCGAAATTCAGGGTGAGATCCGTTTAGAAAGTTTAGTCGAGTCTCGTTCGCCATCGGGCGGTAGTCCGGATCAAGACTACGAGCTTTTCCGTGCCTTTGTTGAGAAGAGTATTCTCAATATTCGTGTGGGCTCACAAATTCGAGCGGGCGAACTTCAAATGATTAAGATGGATGCCCTTGGCCCAAGAAGTGATGTTGTAGCGCAAATCACGGGCGGAATATTCGATAAAGATCGCAAAATTTTTGGCGATCAAAATATCGTTTTTCTCAATAGAGGTTCGCAAGACGGACTTGAGCCTGGCCAAGTTCTTTCGGTTCGAGCCAATGAAATCGTGAGAAATGCACGAACTCGAGTGGCTGCGACTTTCAGACCTATCGGGATAATTAAAATCGTAAACGTCACTTCAAAGTTTGCGACTGCGATTGTCGTAAAAGCTTGGGACGAAATTCACACTGGAGATTTAACAGGTACAGGTGCTTTGTTGTCCTCATCTGAAAGCTTTAGTCCGGCACCGGCGGCTCCAGAAAGTGATGAATTCGAAGAAGAATCAGAAGAGAGAGCCACAGTTGAGATGATTCCAGGCGAAGAAGGTGAGGGTGAAGATTTCTTAGACCCTCTCGAAGAAGAGGCGTCGGAACTCGAATAGTTTTTTAATTTTAAAACCTAAATGCTGATCCTGGCCCAAACTTCGCAAGTTTGGGCTTTATGCTTTCAAAAGACTTCTATTTAGCAAACATTAAAAAATTTCGGTCGGATTTCGGATGGAATGAACTCCTACGACTAAAATCAATCGACCAATTGGATCTTCGACTTTTAGGAGAAGCGCTAGAACTTCCTTCTGAGTGGATGAAGATTTCAGAAGATTGGTATGAACGTCAGTCCAAAAGATCTGAAGTGATCTGGTGCTTTCATGATAAATACCCTGAAGAACTTTATAAGCTCGAAAACCCTCCGATGTTTCTATTTGTCGAAGGATGTTTTGAAATCCAGAAATTCCCGCGAATCGCGATGGTCGGAGCCCGAGAAGTTTCTCTCGACGTACTTTCGTGGATGGACCTCGAGGTTACAAAATTCCTGAATAAAGCTCCGCACGTTGTAGTCAGCGGAGGTGCGAGGGGAGTCGACCAAAAAGCACACTTTCTCGCATTAAGGTCGGGATGTCCAACTTGGGTTTTACTCCCGAGTGGTCTTGATCACCTCTATCCAAGAACCTGGGGAGGTTTAAAAAAAGATTTTTTAGATTCTGGCGGCTGCTTTATTACTGAGTATCCCCTAGGAGTCGAGATGCGAGCTCATCACTTTGTTCGTCGAAATCAGCTTATTGTGGCGCTATCGCAAACTTGTTTTATCTTGCAGGCGGCAAGACGTAGCGGCACTTACCTTACCGCCCAAATGGCGCAAAAATCAGGACTGCCGCTCGCAGCTCTGAGCCATTTTTCAGGTCTCAATCGAGGTCTCGGATGCTTGGATTTAATTTGCGATGGAGCAAGCCTCATTCGAGATCATAAAGATCTGCTTGCTTGGACCGGACTAGTTTCGCGCGCGCCTTAAGAAGTGAATTGAGAGTCCCAAAAAGATCACATTCACTGTCCAAATGGCGATCCACACCGGAACGATCTCTTTTTTCGCAAAGCTTTCAAAGGTGACATATAAAAGCCAGTAAGCAATGACCACGGCCACCGACATAACAAAACCTCCGCCCCGAGCCGAGCGTTTGTTTGTAGTAGTTCCAAGCCCTACACCCAGCATTCCAAATAAAATACAAGCGAGCGAAAGTGCCCATTTCGTATGGTATTCAATTTGAAACCGCACACGTCGCTCGTGTGGAAGTTTTGGATCCCTGAGCTCAGCTTTGATTTCGTCGATGTTATACGAAGGAAAAGACTTATTGCGGGTTTCACTCTGTGTCGGATTAAACAAATGGATGTCGTACGAATCAAAATGAACCTTCGTATAGGTTGTATCGTCGGTTCGGTGAATATCGCCGTTGTTAAGCCTTAAGGATCCCAGTATTCCGGCCGGGGTGACCTTCGAAATAATTTCTCCAGTTTTGGCGATGATCGTGAGTGGAGCTTTCGGATCGCGTTCGTCGTAAATAAAAACTTTATCTAAAGTACCGGCTTTCGGATCGACTTTATTGGCGTAAATGACGAGGTCAAAAAAAGCTTTTGAAAATACACCTTCTTTTAGAGTGGCCGAAGCCTTGGTACGGCCAATCTCACTTATTAAAACTTCGAATTGGCGGTTCCCCCAAGGAGCTAAATAAAACGCAGTTTGCGCCGACAATCCAAAAGCCAAAATCGACAAAACAATTGCCGGAAAAGCTAAGTGCCAAATATTAAGTCCCAGAGATTTAAAGGCTACGACTTCAGAGTCGTTACTTAACCGGCCGTAAGTTAAAAGAACCGAGAACAACAGACTCATAGGGAGAATCATGGGCAGGAAAGCTATCGACAGATAGCTCATGATCTTAAAAATTACGGTGTAATGGACTCCCACTGAAATCACTTGTTCAGTTAACCGGAGCGCTTGAAACATCAACAGAATAAACAAGAAGACCAAGTTGCCTAGAATAAAACTAGGCAACATTTCTAAGAATATATACTTAATGGCAAGGCGGCCCCGAAAGAGCTCCTTCACTGGTCACCCCTTAAGGAGTCTGCATGAGTCCTACGTTTTCGGGAGTACCGATGGCTTTTCGAACGGCAAGTGACAACTTGAGCAAGTTCTCAAGGTGATCAAGTCTCAATTGAGAAGCTGCATCACACTTGGCTTCCATTGGTTCAGGATGAGCCTCAAGAAACAAACAATCTGCGCCAGCTGCAACAGCAGCAAGCGTCAGGTGCGGAACATACGCGGGCTCTCCACCAGCAGGATCTGCACTAGAAATTCCATAAAGACGAATCACGTGAGTGGCATCAAAACATGCCGGTACACCTAATTTTTGCATAATGGGAATCGAACGCATGTCTGCGACTAAACGGTTATAACCAAAACAAGCTCCGCGTTCTGTGAGCAAGATATTGTTGTTGCCCGTTGAACGCATTTTGCTGACGGCACCATCTAAGTTTTCAGGGGCTAGAAACTGACCTTTTTTGATGTTCGTCGGTCGGCCAGTCTGTCCACAGGCAATGACGAGTGAAGTTTGTTGGCACATGTAAGCTGGGATTTGAAGTACATCAACAAATTCAGCAACCATGGGCACTTCATCAACACGGTGAACGTCTGTCAGAACAGGGATCCCGAATTCTTCACGAACTCCAGCTAAGATTTTTAAACCTTCGTTAGCCAAAGGACCTTTCCAGTTTTTTTCGCTTCCGCGATTGTCTTTTTCAAATGAACTTTTAAAAATGAGATCGATGTCGAGTTTTTCGCAGAGATCAACTAAGCGGCGAGCAGTTTTCATAATCAATTCTTTACTGTCGATCACACAAGGACCAGAGATCAAGGCAAGACGCTCGCCAGAACCTACTGTGACCTTATTTTTCGCGGAAGTGACTTCGAATTTTCGAGGTGGAAGGGTGATCGTCTCAGTGCGTTGTTTCAATGACATATTTTACTCCTGTAGGCTCTGATTTTGGCCTTCTAACCTTATAGACCGTTCCGACCTTTGAGTCCAAGTAAATGACATTGACCTGTCTAAAAGCATTGATTGTAATAGGTAATGCTTCGAGTCCTTATAGCGGTAGAAGATTACAGCGAGCTTCTGTACCTTCAAACCCTACTTAAAAAAATCGGTTTTGATGTAGAAGGGGTGCAAAACGAGCGCAGTTTTGAAGAGGCCCGGCTCTCTTTAAATCCCGAAATCATCCTGATAAATGCCGTAGGTAAAAAACTCAAAGGTATCGAGTTTGCCTCACAAATCCGTAAAATTCGCGGTTTTCCAAAGGTCGTGCTGCTATTTGGCCCCCAAGGGACAGCTAATCTCAGAGTCGAAGAACTACCTGGCGCAGAAGCGATCATTGACACCCCTATAAACACAACAAACCACCTCACTTTTTTACCAGATCCCGGCCAACTAAATATCGTTTTATTGCTCGAAAAATATCGCAGAATTAAAGCGACTCTCTCGGCGGACGAAGAAGACGAACTTCAGCTTTTAAAACGAGATGGGGCCGAGTCCGACGAGGAACTCTTTGATTCCGAAACCGATTCAGAGTCGGCCCAGAGCGCGCCATCTGGATCCACAGAACGAAGTAAGCGCTACAAAGAATTTATTTCTCAGATGGAAAAACCAAAACACAATGGTTTTTCTCGTGAGCGAGTCGTGAAGTACCATAAAGAAATTCGAGCGAAAGAGGATCCAGGTTCGGTCGAAGAACTCGAAAAAGAACGACAGGCTTTTGTCAAAGCCATGTTCCAAAAGCCCACTACTGAAAAAAAATAAATTTTGAAATTGAGCTTAGAGCTAAGAGCTTCGCCGTTTTTTATCGCTTCCTAAAAGTTTCGAAACTTTTTTCGAAACCCAGTCGGTGTGGGTGCCGGCGTGTTCTTTTGCAAGAATCGTCATTTCGCGACGTGCGTCGGACATGCTCGCATCAATGGCCACAGAATTTCTGAATAGGTTGTAAGCTTTTTGTTTGTCTCCAACCAGTCGATACAACAAACCTTTCACATAGAAGAAAGTTGCCGAGTGACGGTCTTCTGGAGGGATTTGTCCCAACATATTTTGCAATTCTACGAGTTCTTTCGGGCGAGGCGTTTTGTAACCCACGATCTTGATTTTAGCCCATAGATAATGGAGTCGCACTTGGCCGATATTGTATTTTGCCTTCATGTACGGTGCTAGCATCTCTTCAGCTTGTTTAAACTGTCCCAGACTTAACAGGCGACGTGCGCTTTCGATCTTTGCTTCAATTTCAATGGCCTCAGAAGCACTTCCTGACTGAAGCTCTAAACAGTAGGCCTCTCGTTTAACTTCATCTCGCAAAATTTCGTAAGCTAAAGTCATGCGAGTAAAAACTTTTTCATTCAGTGTTTTGTATGCTGCCGGCGCTTGGCGGTCGATTTTGTCGGGGTGAAAAGCTTTTGCGAGTTCTAAGTAGGCTCTCGAAATTTCTTTGCTCTTAGCAGTTTGATTGAGGCCCAAAACTTCAAAGTGGTTTTTGGCATCCAGACCGGTTGCGATCTTATTTAGCTTCTGAGTTAATGCTCTGAAGTCGCTAGCGGATTTGCTCTTAGGAAGAAAAAAGAAAATCTTTTCTAAGACTCCGTAATGAATTGCTTGAAGCAGTTCATATTCTGAGTCGGCACAGCTTTCGAGTAAACCTTGAAGCGTGAGTTTCCCATTTATCTTTGCGAGAACTTCGGCGCAATTACTTAAGAGAGGGTGATCTTTTACTTTTGTAATTCGGTCCAAGTTGCTCGTGATTTTGATTGGGCTTTCGAGCCACTGCAAATAAAAGTTTTCTAGCCAGTCTCGACTGATCTTTGAAGAAACCCAATCATGCAGTGCCACTGAAAATTGACTCGGAGATAGGCTCACATTATGCATCGAAATGTTTTCTTCGACTAAAGACACTTCAATGCTGGTGTCCTGAATACTTTTACTTAAACGAATTGCCATTTGCTCTGTAAGTACAATGCTAACCGCATGAGGAGATAGCGCGCTCGCATCAACTAATATTTTCCCAATGGGCGAGCCTCCAGTTGCGAGAGATTCTTCGACTTCTTCGTGAGTACTGAATCCCATTTCTACAAGGAGCACACCAAAGTAAGATTCCGAATCATTCAGCCGTACGTCGACAATTTGCCCGCGTAAAAAACTGACTTGAGAGAGTTCTTTTTCTGCTGGAACAATATGGAGTTGGCCAGTAAATTGGCACTGATTGAGAAGCGAGTAGATGTAGGGCAATTCAAAACCATGGCGTGTGCTATTTTTTGCAAGCGCTTCTTTGATATCTTTAAACGAAGGTGCTTCGTTTAAGAAAAGCTCTGCGAGTGGCTCTTTATCTTCTTCAATCTGATCGCCAAAGCTTTCTTCAAGAAGTTCTTTCAGCTTATCAAATTCAAATGGTTTAGCTAAAAACGCGAGTGCCTTGGTCTGCTGAATAGCATCTTGAGTAAAAGCGCGATCTTTAAATATTCCGCTAGCCAGAATAATTTTAAAATCGTGGCCAGAGAGTCCTCGCATTTCGAGTGCAAGTTCGACCCCATTTTTTTTAGGCAATAAACAATCTAAGATCACAACGTGGAATTCGGTAATGCGAAACTGGCTGAGGGCGTCGTCGGGGGTAGAGGCCCATCTAGCCGAATAACCCAACCGGGTAAGGCCCTCAAAGAGCGCCTTACCGATATTTTGATCATCTTCTACTAGGAGGACCTTGATTTCTGAGCGTTTCATGCACATGTTTTATCGGAGGAAGGCCGCCTAAGAATGAGGCTTTTTTGACAAAATGCATTGCATTAGGGACAATGGTCTTGGTGGATTCTCAGAGCTCAAAAGAGTATTCTGATATTCTCAGATTTATACAGGCCCTATACCTTAAGGAGGTAGTAAATGGGTAAAGCAACTCACCCAGTAACAGATGGTACCTTTGAACAAGACGTCTTAAATTCTGATGTACCTGTTCTCGTAGATTTTTGGGCGGAATGGTGCGGCCCATGTCGTGCTCTTGCTCCTAAGCTGGAAGAAGTCGCGACCCAATTTAACGGTAAGGTAAAGGTTGTTAAATTGAATATCGATGAAAACCCAGAAGCTCCTGCTAAGTACGGAGTAAAAGGAATTCCCACGATGATTTTATTTAAAGAAGGTCAAAACATCGACCAAATCGTGGGTAACCATCCGGTTGAAAACATCGCAGCGCTTTTGCAAAAACACTCTTAATTTCTCAAGAGATTTTGTAATAAAAAAGCCCGTACATTGCGGGCTTTTTTTATTCCTGCGTTCAGCCTTAAAAATTAAAACAAGTAGCGGCGATAGGCGACGGACGAGATAAGGCCAAGACCAAGCATCGTTGTCAGCATTGAAGAACCACCGTAGGACAAGAGCGGCAGCGGAACGCCCACGATCGGCAAAATCCCCATGACCATCCCCATGTTCACAAACATATGCCAAAACAAATACGACAAAATCCCAATCACAAGCAGGGCGCCAAATTTATCGCGGGCATGCGAGGCAATTCTTAATCCCATTAAATAAAGCACTGCAAATAAACTTAAAGTGGTCACGCTCCCGATAAAACCATGCTCTTCGCTTAACACCGAAAAAATAAAATCTGTGTGTCGTTCGGGTAAAAACTCGAGCTGCGATTGAGTCCCTTTTCTAAAACCCTTTCCTAAGATCTTTCCGCTACCAACTGCGATCTTCGATTGAATCGAATTGTAGCCCGTTCCGCGGGGGTCTCTTCCTGGCGACAAAAACGTCAAAACCCGGTTCTTCTGATATTCTTTAAGGCCAAAGTTCCAAACGAGAGGCGCTGCAATTACGCCAGCGACTACTGCGATAATGAGAATCGAGCGTTTTACTTTAATAAATAAAATCATTGAAGCCGTGATCCCTAAAATTAAGAGGGCCGTACCTAAATCCGGCTGCTTCACTGTTAAGGCAAATGGCACCAACATCAAAAAAGCGGGCACCATTAGGTTTCTATAGCCGATGCCGTCGCGGTTATCTTGGTTACCCAAGATTTTAGCGAGTACCAAAACCATCACAAGCTTCATGGTTTCAGAAGGCTGGTAACGAAAGAATCCAAGATCCAACCACCGTTGTGCACCCAAAGACACTTTACCAAACAACATAACCCCAACAAGTGCGCCCAAATTAAGAACGTAAAAAACGTAGGCTAACCGAATGAAGTGCCGGTAATCGACGAGGGTCATCACTATATATACCGACCAGCCGCCAGCGAGCCATACAAGCTGCGTCCAAAATAAGCGCTCGCTTCCATCTTCGTGGATTCCGTGAGTTGCGCTGTAAAGGTTGATCAGCCCAATTAAATTTAACGCAAAAATTACGAGCGCAAAATTCCAATCCATTCGGCGCAAGAGAGTTCTTTCTTCTACGGGAACATTTTTTACCATCGTCTCTTACTCCTGAACATTCAGATCCTCAACTTTAGGAGTCACTACTTTAATACCTTCTTTTTTAGCCGCCTTAAGCCGTTCGGGATGGTATTTCTCCATAAATGCTTGAACTACATCTCTCACTACTGGTGCGCCGCCGGTCGAACCGTGACAAGAGTGCTCCGCCAGAACTGCAACCGTAATCTCGGGTTTGTCTGCTGGGGCAAATGCGACATACCAACCGTTGTGTCTCATAAAAATTGGCTGCTGCTCACACTTGTCATAAATCCTATCTGCAGCAAAATTCATAACCTGAGAAGTTCCGGTTTTTCCGGCCATCTCAATCCCAGGAACTTTATACCAGCGCGCGGTTCCGCGATCTCCATTGGCCACACGTCGCATACCTTCTTTGACAGTTGCAAAAGTAGATTTAGAAATGACGAGACCGGTGTCGTTCGGAACAGAGAGATCTCTCACGATCTCGTCACCCATTTCTTTAATGAGAACATTATTTGGATTAAGAATTTTTTGAACTAAGCGAGGTTTTACAACCTTACCTTCAAGCCCAATTGCATTGTATGCAATTGCCATCTGGAGTGGTGTTGCGAGCACGAAGCCTTGGCCAATGGCTGTCGACAAGTCTTCACCCGGCTGCCAAGGTTCACCGAGTGCTTTTAGTTTCCACTCTTTTGTCGGCATATGCCCCGGGACTTCGTTGAGAATATTGATATTTGTTTTAGAGCCTATTCCGAGCGCTTTCGCAAAAGGCGCCATCTTATCAATGCCGAGAGCAATTCCCATTTTGTAAAAGAAAACGTTACTCGATCGTTCGATCGCTTCATACACGCGGATATTTCCATGTCCGCCTTTTAAGTGATCATGATAAAGACGTCGCCCGAATTTAAGGGCACCCGGCGCATGAATAACTGTGTTCGGTCCGATTTTTCCTTCGTGGAGAGCGGCAAGCGCAATAATAGGCTTAAATGTAGAACCCGGAGAATAGTGATCTTGGATGACTTTGTTTCTTAAAGGCTTAAAGGGATCTTCAATCAATTTCCGCCAAAGGCTCGAAGAGATTCCGGTCGCAAATTGATTGGGATCAAATGAAGGCATGTTCACCCAAGCGAGAATTTCACCGTTGGATTTCATTGCAACCAAGCCGCCAGTTCGAGGGCCAATCGCATCGTCGCGGTTCATGGCTTTAAAGGCAGCTTCTTGAATGTCTTTGTCGATAGTTAAAACAAGATTGTTGCCGGGAATAACTTCTTTTTCTTTGAATCCTAGAAATGAAGGAGTCACGGTCGGAGCTTCTCTTCCGCGTGCGTCAACTTCAACATACGAGACGCCGTCATCTCCTCGTAAATATCTTTCCCAAACTTGTTCTAAACCGCTTTTACCAATGATGTCTCCCTGTTCGAAAGTAAACACACCCTGATATTTTTGGTTAAAGCGCTCAATTTGTTCTTTTGAAATCTCAGCTACGTAACCAAATAACTGCGCTCCATCTTGAGCAAGTGGATAATACCTTAAAATAATTTCGTTAATGTTAAGTCCAGGATGATCCCAACGCAAAAGCTTGAGGCGGTAAACCTGATCTAAATTTAAGTTGTCCTTGATTCTCACTGGCCGGAACGGGCCGTTTTGCTTTCGGCTCTTTTTGACTGTGGCGACGATTTCCTCGGGATTCATACCGAGGCTTTCACCTAAGGCTTTCGCGGTTTCTTCAAGTTTAGTTGCGTATTGTGGCGAGATTGAAGCTTCAAAGCCAAGTAGGTTATCTACAAGGACTTCTCCGTGACGGTCTAAAATTAATCCTCGGGGAGCGGGGCGTTTGTTTTCTTTAACTCGGTTTCTTTCTGAAAACGCTCTCAGCTCAGTGCCTTCAATAATTTGAAGATACCACATTCGACTGAACAAAATGAGACAGGCAACACCTATAATAATGTATAAAAAGCGGTAGCGGGGCGCATACTCTTTTGCTTCTTGCTCGGCATTCTTTAAATATGAACTCATCGAAAACCTTCTCTGGCATCGAGGCCTTCGGCACGCGGGATAAAGCGATCAATAAAACCAAAAAATCTATATAACGGAAGTGATAGCAGCATTGTCATCAAGACTGAGATGATCCAATGAAAGAGCTCTGGATCATGAATAGGGTTCGGTTCAGTAATCCAGCTTATAATGACATGCATAACCGGAAAGCAGATTGCCGCAAAACCGCAGGCCAACATATAAAACGTCGATCCACTCCAGTAGATGCGGTCTTTCAAATAATAAAGTCCGACATAAACTAAAATCAAAATCAGCAACAAAAGACTGTAGGGGAGTGCGGTCAAGCCACCCGCCATAAACACCGTCAAATATACCATCGCAATGGCTTCAAAAGATTTTCTGTAAACTGCCCAGTAAACAAAACCTGGAACCCAAAACTGTGGCGCCGGAAAATCACCAAACACTTGCAGCCAAAATGAAGTCTGCAATGTGATTAGCAGCAGATGAATCACTGCAAAAATAAAAAAGTTAACGAGCCATCTCATCACGGGGATACCTTTGGCGGATTCTCCGCTGGGGCTGCAGCTGCTGGCGGTGTTGTTGCCGGAGTGGCACCTGCCGCAGGCGGAGTTGTGCTGTTAAGAGGCGCCGTTCCTGCTGGAGCCGCTGGTGAACCCGGGGTTACGGGAGCTGTAGAATCATCCCCTTCGACACCAGGGGTTTCAGTCGGGGTGAAGTCTTCATTCTTACTATTGAGCACAACAAAAACTTCTTCCAAGTTTGATGAGTTCACGATGGGCTGAACTTCGATATCTTGGGTGATGCCATACTCTGTCTTTTTAACACCGGTTACTAAACCGATTGGAAAACCTTTAGGAAAGATATTGTCGAGACCAGAGGTCACAACAAGATCGCCTGTTATGACATCATCGTTTCTTCGGAGGTAACGCATACGAAAAGTTTCTCTCGAAAACCCCTCAGTAATCCCGCGCGCGCGTGAACGTTGCACGATCGCATCAATCGCCGAGTAGCGATCTGTGAGCAGAAGAATTTGTGCTGTGTACGCTTGCACGCGGTAAACATATCCGACAGCTCCAGCTACCGTGAGCGCGGCCATATTTTTTCTGAGTCCGTTCTCAGTTCCACGATTAATTGTGATGGTATGGTGATCTGGAAGCAGATCTTTTCCGATAACCTTGGCAGCTAAGAGTTCCATGTCGTTTTTTTGCTTAAATCCGAGCAAGTCGTTCAGACGCTCGTTTTCAAGTTTCAATTCAGTCATGGCACCGAGCTGCGCTCGAAGCTCAGCATTTTCTTTATTTAAAGTTTGGTTGTCTTTTTTGATGTCAATCAAATCCAGGTACATAGCCGTCGTTCCGCGCACGCCCGAACTGAAGCTTGAGTAGCCCATTTGAATAAAACCGGCTGCCCAGCGAAAGGGCTGCAAAATTCCACCTGAGTCGGAATTACGCTGCATGTTGACGGTGAGAAGTGGAATTACGACGACAGTCAAAACCACGAAGGCTTTTTTTAGATCAAAGTTGAAAAAATTCAAGGTAGTCCCCCTTCGAATAAATTAACACTGGTCGTGTTACGATTCCAACATTCTCCTTGAAAAAGAGTCGAAAAGTTTGGAAGCTGCAGATTCGGCAAAGACACAACCCGGAGGCTTCAATGTTTGAAAAATTACGCAAACCTGGACGTACTAAGACTATCACGGTTTATGTGATTTTCGGCGCGATCTGTATGGTGTTTATCTTCTTTGGCTTGGTTCCCAACCAAATGGGATTTCAAAAAGGGGGAGCCGCCGCGGTTGTTAACAATCATCAGATCAGCCAAGCCGACTTCAGCCGACATGTTCAAAACCTCGAGCAGCAGTACAATCAGCAACTCGAAATGCTTCCTGAGGCCCAG
>CAZDFM010000020.1:0-12567 GCA_964504465.1 uncultured Pseudobdellovibrionaceae bacterium
GTGACTGACGGCTCGACCTTAGGAATAAGTTTCGACTTTTCTTCGGCCTCATAAGATTTTAAATTCCAGCGCGAAAAAGTAGTCGCAAGCACCACCGCAATGGCCGCTCCTCCTACAGTGTCAGAAAACCAATGCTGATTATCTTGCATTCGGCCGGTTGCAGTAAGCGTAGCTAAGATGTAAGCGGGAACACCAAACTTCCAGCCATAGAACTCATTAAAAACAGTCGCGACCGAAAATGCATACGCAGTATGCGCCGAAGGAAACGAATAACGATCTTCTCCGTTTGGTCGCTCACGATTTGACGTACTTTTAATTAAACTCACCACCGCCCACGTCGCCACAAGAGATTCAATCTGTGCGATACCCATTCTGATTTCATAGGGCTTTTCTAAAAGATAACCTGCACCAACGAATCCCACTCCCAACGCTAAAGCGGGGACTGACGAGCCTAAAATTTTATTTCCAGCCCAGGTGAAATCTCCGATACGACCTTGTCCGTTAAAATACTTCTGTGCTTCTTTATCAAAGTTATGAGCAACCGCGACCGCCGCCGCACTTCCGCCCATCAACAAAGCGTAGTTTGGAAATAGCACTTGAGCCTGAGACGTCCGACCACAAAACAAAAGAGCTGAAGAGAAGAGGAGAGTCAGGCAAATCAGCGCCTGGCGGGCCTGAGACGAATTCCTAAAAATAAATCGCATGTAGTATGCTCACTTAAAGAGCAGGTATTTTTCTACACTCTCGAGGGATTTCTAGGCTTTGGTCTATGCAGTTAATGGAAACTTATTCGCGACTCCGACGTCGGAGCAACTCCACAATCGAAATTAGAAGCGCATTAGCGGCCTCGGGCTTTTACCGCAACGTCAGGAAAGTCAGAAAACACTCCATCGACTCCGGCTGCAAAATATGCGCGGTACTCGGCGATAGGATCGGCTTTAAACATCTCGGGAACATCATCTGAGCGAAACGTATAAGGAAAGACCTTAAGCTTTTGCGCTCGCGCGGCAGATACGAACCGAGTCGCCTCCACCACATCAGAAGTTTTATTTTTTTTCAGGATATAACTTTTGTGGGGCCCTAAGGCATCTGCAACTTTGGCAATTTCTTTTAATCCTGCAGGCGTTAGTAGACTTGAGTATGTTCGTTTGTCTTTAGCCAAGACAAAATCGTAGGGCACTTCAGTTGGAGAGCCTAAAAGAAATACTGTTTTAACAGGCAATACTTGTTTTAGTCTCTTTAGCGCATCAAGTTCGAAGGATTGCACATAGACCTGAGATGCGGCTGTTGTATAGCCATGCTTTTTAAGTGCAGCAGCCACTAAAGGAACTAAATCTAAATTTTGCGACTTAAAGTAGCTGGGATGTTTCATCTCAGGAATGATTCCGACTTTACGACCCGTTTTGTTTTGCTTCTCCAGTAAGCCAAAAATTTCTTCTAAGGTCGGCACTTCAAATTTGCCGTTAAACGACTGATTGCGATTGGCGAGCCGTTCTTTAGCTCGCAAAGTTTTGATTTCTTTTAAAGTAAAGTCCTCAGCGAACCAGCCGGTGACTTCGCGCCCATCGATAAGTTGGGTGCGCTTACGTTCAGGAAATTTAAGGGCTACATCTGTTGTTTCAGAAATTTCAGGTTCGTGACGCGCAATCAGCACCTGATCTTTGGTTACGACTAAATCAGGTTCGATAAAATCGGCACCCTGCTCAATCGCGACTCTATAACTTTCAAGCGTATGCTCGGGCCTGTAACCCGAGGCACCTCGGTGTCCAATTACCAACAGGCTCGGTGTTTCCACGATCGCTCCCAAAGCGGGGAGCACAAGACAAAAATTTAAGATTAACAATCCCCAGCTCATGCTCCGAGCATGGCAGCGAGTTGCTATCGAAGACAATAACTAATCAGCTGCGCAAAATAATATTTCGGGTTTTGCATCCTGGCATTCAATTCCGGATTCAACGCTCGCAAGATGAGCCGTGTCGAGAAGTTGGAGGCCGAGTTCACTTTTCAGGCCAGAAGTTTCTAAACATTGTGTGATAGTTCGAATTTCCGATAACGAAGTTGAATTCATAAAGCTAGAAAAATCCTCAGCCTGAGAGCCGTTGACCAGCTCGACCGCACGAATCGAATCGGCTTGGCTGTCAATTGAGTAAATTGCAATTGCGCTTGTGCTTTTTGGGATCATCAAAGGATGTACGGGCATTAACCGAGTATTTGCAGGATCAATTAAAACTCGAACCTGCTCACTTGATCCTAAACATTTTTCGACTTTGGCTTGGTCCATCTGACAAAATGCCGAGGTCGAAGAAGATATTTGTCCTAGGCTCGAAACTTGATGATCGACTTTATCGTAAAATTCTAGAGCTTTTTGTTGATAGCCTTCGCGCCCATTAAAGCTCGCCATTTCTGAAGCATTATCAAGTGCGGCTTTGATGCGCACAAGTCCTTCGCCTGCGGTAAGCAAACTAGATTGAAAATTGGCCTTACAAGGAGAGATTAAATTATTGCCAGCACTGAAGGCTTGATATTCCGGTAGATATTCAAGTCCCGAGGCATGAACCTCATTCTCAGCAGTCTGCTGTTTTGCGAGATAAATATCGCTGACCCTTTTGGCGGGAGTGCCCGCCTGCGGAACATCATGATTTGAAGAGCAGGCACTTAAAAGAAAGGAGGCTCCAAGCATTCCCAAAACCAGCGACTTTTTCACCACAAACACCTCTCAAATTTATAGACGTAGCCTTTAAAGCAAGCCGTGAGCCGCGCGAGATCCAATAGAGGGAGGTTTAAGGCCCACTTCGCTGAAAAATCTGCAGGTTTGAAGCAAGTTTGAGTGTAGGCTATGCCGCGCCTCGCCGGTTCGCGCCCGTCTCGCGCTAGCCGTTGCCTCGCTTCGGGGCCGATTGTATACAGCTATAAACCACTGAATCAGGACGGGCCCGCTATGTCAGACTTTCGCTCTTATGACCTTTTTAATCCTACTGAAGAACACAAAATGCTTCGAAAAATGGTACGCGACTTCGTGGCCGCCGAAGTTGAACCGCAAGCACTTGAATATGACAGAAAAGAACTTTTCAATTTAAAACTTTTCAAGCAACTCGGAGACCTAGGCCTCTTAGGAATTACCGCTGATGCAGATCACGGCGGATCAGGAATGGATCCGATCGCCTCTGTCATTGCGCATGAAGAAATCTCAGCTTCTGATCCAGGATTTTGTTTAGCTTTTCTCGCGCATGCAATGCTTTGTGTGCACAATATCTCTTTTAACGGAAGCCCTGAGCAAAAAGCCAAATACTTACCTAAACTCTCCTCAGGTGAGTGGGTTGGTGCAATGGCTATGTCAGAACCGCATGTCGGCACCGACGTTTTAGGAATGAAGACCACCGCCACCAAACAAGGCGACCATTATATTTTAAACGGCAGAAAAATGTGGATCACCAACGGCACCATCGATGAAAAGCGCACACCTTGCGATGTTGTTTTAGTCTATGCACTTACGGGCAGCAAAAATGGTCGTCCCGAAGTGTCGACCTTTTTAGTCGAAAAGGGTTTTGAGGGATTTTCAGTTGGCCAAAAAATCAAAGACAAAACCGGAATGCGCGGCTCAAACACCGCCGAACTCGTTTTTGAAAACTGCAAAGTTCCTGCAGCCAACTTGGTTGGCCACGAAGGCGACTCGATGATTCACATGATGCGAAACCTCGAAGCAGAACGCCTCACCTTAGCTGCTATGAGCCTTGGGATTGCAAAACGTTGTGTAAAAGACATGAACCGCTACGCTTCTGACCGCGAAGCTTTTGGAAAACCTTTGGGGCATTTTGGACAAATTCAAAAGTACATCGGCGAAAGTTACGCCGAATACATGGCAGCGCGAGTTTATGTTTACGAAACCGCACGCAAGATGGATTTCCATAAATCAGGTCAACGGCTTGATTCTGACGGCGTAAAACTTGTCGCTTCGACTATGGGTAAAAACGTTGCAGACCGCGCGATGCAAGTCATGGGCGGTTACGGTTACGTGGGCGAATACGTGGTCGAGCGACTTTGGAGAGACGCAAAACTTCTCGAAATCGGTGGCGGTACAATCGAGTCACACCAAAAAAATATCACTCGTGATCTCGCAAAAAATTCTGAGAGCCTCAACTCTTGAGCGGGGGCCAATCGGTTTCAGCTTGTGTCTTAACAGTTGGAACCGAAATCACCTCGGGCGAGATTTTTAATTCTAATAGTAAATGGCTTTCTGAAAAACTTGAGCATTTAGGTTTTAGCGTAAACTTACACCTCTCAGTTCCGGACGAGAGAAAGCTCATCAAAGACGCGCTCGATTTTTCTGCACAATATGCTGAAGTCTTTATTGTAACTGGTGGACTGGGTCCAACGTCGGATGATTTCACTCGCGAGGTCATCTCCGCCTGGGCAAAGGCCCCTCTCGAATTCAACGACTCTGTATGGAAAAGTCTTGAAGTCCTTTATAAAGAGCGTGGGCTAACGTTGCGCGAAGCTCACCGGCAGCAGTGTCATTTCCCAAAAACTTCAGAACTGTTAAAAAACTATGCCGGCACCGCTGACGGCTTTTACTTAAAAGCTCACAACAAACATCTTTTTGTACTGCCAGGTCCACCGAGGGAAATTCTGTCGATGTGGGAGCCCTCTGTAGTTCCAAAACTTAAAACTCTTAATGCACGCGCCTCAGAGGTGTTACATCGCTGGATTTGTCATGGAGTTCCCGAATCAGAAGTGGCCGAAAAAGTAGAAGCTTTGATCAAGGGAAAAAATCTTCGGGTTGGTTATCGAGCAAGTAAGCCCTATGTACACGTCAAACTGTGGCTTCCAATTAATCCTGACTCTGATCCAGTTCGTGCTCAAGAGCAGCAGCAGCTTTTAAGCGCAATCAATCAAGCTCTACTTGAGTGGCAAGTTCACGATGGTAAAGATCGAGAAGACGGCTAACGGCTAGGCAACTTCAGCAATCTTTTGCGATTACTCAACCTCAACTGTAATGAGTTCTTTGGTGCTGGTTTCTACAAGGTCGTAGTGATTTTTAAGAAGGCTTTGCCATTTTCCAATTTCGATTCTGAGATTGTGCTCCATCCCGTCGGCAAACTTAGTAAAACGAATATAGTCAGATTTTTGGTGCACTAAGATTTCATCATCTTCGTAACCATTTTCAGACTGATATTCAGAGCGAATACGAGAGAATTTATCTTCTTTAATAAAAAACGTCATCACTAAGCTCGGTGAGCACATGATGCTAAGACTTAAAAGTTTTCGGTTCGTGAAATGATAGAGCTTAAGAGTTTTTGAAAATGGCTTCATCGTAAGACCTCATTATGGTTTCAATTTCTGAACGTTTCGAAAAATTTTGATGCTTTTCAAAACCCCTCATAAGGATTTTGCATTTTTTGGTAACACTCGCCCGAAGTTTCTCTAACACGTCGGGGCTTAAGCCATCGTCCTCAAGGTAATCCTTGAGTGCAAGCACTCTCCAATAATCCATGCTGTGATAACGCGCTGATAATTGATCGGCCTCTCCGCCATACTTCACGGCCAGAGGCTCAGGGCAAAAGCCGACCTCATAATGGCGAGTGAGCCTGAGCCAAAGTTCAAAATCTTCACAAACTGGAAAGTCTTCTCGAAAATAGCCGTGTTTCAAAAACAATTCTCGGTGAATGAGACTTGTAGAAGGACTGATTCGGCAAAGTTCAAAACACTGATCAAAAATAGCGCCGCCGAGTTTTTTATACTTCTGAGGCGCGCTGACTGCTTGCCCACCCCGCACCCATCTCTCTTCAGAATGAATTAACTTAAGGCTTTCTAAAGACTGCGAAAGTGCAATTTGGGTTTTAAGCTTTTCAGGAAGCCATTCATCGTCGCTATCTAAAAAAGCAAGCCAAGTCCCGCTCGAGGCCCGAATGCCCTCGTTGCGGCTAAAACTCACGCCGGAGTTTTTTTCATTGGTCAGAATATGGACTCGAGGGTTTTGCTCCACCAAGGCGGTTAAATATTCACGGGTGCCGTCATCGGAGGCATCATCAATGACCCATAAATCGTAATCTGTGTAGCTTTGAGCCAATACCGAGGCCACGGCTCGAGGCAAGGTCTTCAATCGGTTGTGTGTGGGAATTATCACCGAAACATGTGGCATCCGCATCGGGTATCAAATGGGTTTGATTTTTTCAAGGATACGAGCTACCAAACAGACTCTTGCGAAGTGCGTTAAGCCCTTTATAGATCAGCTAAAAGCTTAAAAGGATGAGTCGTTGTTTTTTGAAGGTAATGAGAAAAAAGTAGAGGTCATTGTTGCTCCAGAGGCGGGTAGCCTTAGAGAACGTGGAACCGCATTTTGGACGAACCTAGTTGAAGTTGCTGGGGCTAAAATTCTTTCGAGCATTAAGAGCTCTAGCTGTGATGCTTATCTCTTGTCAGAATCGAGCCTTTTTGTTTGGGATGATCGCTTTACGATGATCACCTGTGGGCAGACAACGCTGGTGAAAGCGGTTGAAGCCTTTTTAACTTCTTGTGAGCCTTCGCTAATTAAGTCACTCATCTACGAACGCAAAAACGAATATTTTCCGCAACTGCAAAAGTCTGATTTCTTTCAAGACGCTCGAGATCTGAGCGAAAAGGTTAAAGGCAAAGCCCTTCAGTTTGGAAACTCCGACGAACACCATCTGCAACTCTACAGCTTCAATCAAAATTTTGTTCCACCTGCGAATGACTTTACTTTAGAGATTTTGATGTATGACTTGCAGGGAGTGGCTCGTGACGTGCTCGCATGCACTCATCAAAGCATAGGTCAGATTCGTTCGCAGACAGGTGTCGATAAAATTTTTGAGGGCTTCGAAGTTGACGATTACTTGTTTGTGCCATGCGGGTATTCTTTAAACGCTCTTCGGGGCGACGATTACTACACCATCCACGTGACTCCGCAAGATGTGGGCACCTATGTAAGTTTTGAAACCAACGTCAACTTACAGCAAAGTATCGAGCCCACTGTTAAGCAGGTCCTCGAAGTTTTTAAACCGAGACGTTTTGATATTGTGGTCTTCTCGCCAGTGCCTCTAGAAAAAAACTCTAAGGTTGAAGGCTTTACCGTCAAAAACCATGTCGAGACCCATCTTAACTCAGGGTACTTTGTTTCTTTTAGCCACTACTACTCGCCAGACGAAACACCCAGTGAACCTATGGAAGTCGAAATATGAGCCAGAAATTAAATAAAAATCCTATTCTTGAAGGTGAGTGGGTAGGCGAAGTTCACGAAAAAGGTTTTGCTAATCTCTATAAAATTTCAAAACATTTGTTCTCAAAGACAAGCCCCTATCAACAGATCGACGTTGTTGAAACCCCCTTGCTTGGGCGTATGCTTTTAAATGACAGTCTGGTGATGGCCAGCGAAAAAGATGAGTACAACTATCACGAGATGATGGCCCATGTACCACTTTGTACTCACCCTCACCCCAAAAAGGTTTTAGTGATTGGCGGAGGAGACGGGGGAACTGCAAGAGAAGTTCTTCGGCATCTTCACGTTGAGAAATGTGTTTTAGTAGAGATCGATGAAGTTGTAGTTGAGGCTTGCCGCGAGCACCTTCCACAAACGGCGCAGGTGTTTAGTAATCCTCGGTTGGAACTCGTTATCGGAGACGGTCTTGAATTTGTTAAAACCACCAAAGAAGTTTTTGACGTGATCATGATCGATTCTACTGATCCGGTGGGGCCAGCCACACCACTTTTTAATCTCGACTTTTATAAAGACGTTGCCAATTGTTTAAGTGCAGACGGCATTGTGATTTCACAAGGCGAGTCTCCCTTTTATGATCGCGAAATGCAGCGCACACTTATTCAGATTGCAGCTGAACTTTTTCCGGTTCGAGGTTTTTATAATTTTAATAACCAAACTTATCCGGGTGGGCTTTGGTCTTTTATGTACGCCTCAAAGGGGCCTCATCCACTTCGCGATTTTAAACCGGCGCGAATTCCTGAGCCCACAGTTTACTACAATGCCGCGATTCACCCCGCGAGTATTGCTTTACCAAATTATCAACGAGATGCGCTTTTGCCGTGGGTAAATCTTTAAGTGAGCCGCGAAAAGATGACCGAAGAGCTCGAGGATCCCTACTTTTACCATAAGTCGAAGCTTGTGCTTAAAGAGCCTTTTATGGTTGATGGCTTTGAACTTACCGCAGCTCAGATTATTCAGTGGTTGCTTCCGTATGTGACGCCTGAGCGCGCAGCCCGTATGCAAGAAGTTGTTCAGAACAGACAGATGGATTTTTATACGGTTCTTGAAAACATCTACGACCGTGGGAATATTTCGGCAGTAATGCGAACTGCAGAAGCCTTTGGATTTATTCGATTTCATATCATAGAACATCAGAACGGCCGATTTAAGGCCGCCAATCGTGTCACCAAAGGTGCAGACAAATGGGTGGATGTACAAACTTTTAGTTCGACTGAAGCCAGCGTTAAAGCACTCAAAGCTCAAGGCATAAAAGTTTATGCGACCAGCTTAAAAGCCACAAAAGATATTTCTGAAATTGATTTTAGCGGGCCTTGCGCTCTGGTGATCGGTAACGAAAAAGAGGGAATCACCGACGAGATGTCGGGTCTTGCAGATGATTTATTTAAAATCGAGATGAAAGGTTTTTCTCAAAGTTTTAATCTCTCGGTTGCGGCCGCACTTTGTTTATTTCATGTCGGACAAGAGCGCAAAAAAACGGAAGCCTTAATTTCTGATAAAAATAAAGAGCTGGTACTTGCCAATTACCTTCTTCGCACTGTCGACAATCCGGCTCAGCTAATCGCACGTCTAAAAAAATAAAGTTCAACAGCTTTTAAGTGCCCGCTTAGAAAATTCTCAAAAGCGAATTTTTTGTTACGAACTGATACCGAAATCTCCTCACCTATGTTCTTGAAGCTTCTCAAACACACTCCTACAGTTTTCCTCCAGGTACATTAACACCAGTTAAACAGAGTTTAACTAACAAGGAGGAACACACACATGAAAACAATCACACTCATTTTAGCTATGGTCTTTGCGCCCGCAGTTTTTGCCGCCATCGACACGACTGAGTACACTTGCCAAGAAGTGCGCGATATCGCACGTCGTAACGCTCCCAATTCTGTGACAATGCATTTTGGTGGCGTTGCGAGCTATCAGGTTTATTCAAACTTTCCGGGTGCAGCAAGCTGCGGCTTTGATGACGATCGTGAAGTACAAGTGTTTGGACCTACTGCAGATGCAGAAAGATGCAGTGTCGGCTTCATTTGTGATCAAAAAGGTTTAGCTTTTGACTATCCAGGAGCCTTACTCGTTATCGAATAAGACTCCCAGATAAAGATAGAAACACTAACAGGCAGAGCCGTGCAGGGCTTTGCCTGTTAAACATCTCTACCCAAATTTTATCGTTTGTGAAGTGAATTGTGACCTCAGCCGCATTTGTGACAAATGTGAAGGGCTAGCTTTTGTCCTCGACCATTTGCCCATTCTTATTAAACAGAATGGGAATGATTTTAAACGCGAGTTGCGTGAGGACCGGGCCGAGCAGTAGGCCGGGGATGCCGTACACAAGGACGCCCCCGATAAGCGCGATTAATGAGACAACGGGATGAAGCTCTTCATCGGCAGCGTTTACAATAAGAGGCTTAACGACATTGTCGACCGTCCCGGCAACAACTGCCGCGATCGCAAGACCTATCCCTTCACCAAAGTGACCTTGCACAAAACTTAAAAGCGACAGCGCAATAGCCACAGGAGCCGCTCCAATAACGGGTATCAAGCCAAAGATAAAAGTGATCACAAACACAATAAAGAATTCGGTGTAGCCGCAGATTGCAGCGGCGATCGCAACCGTTACGGCTTGCAATGCTCCAATGATAACGGTCGAGATAAAGCTAACATAGCTGCTACGTTGAACGACGTGAATAATTTTATCGAGTTCACCAGGTGTGAGTAGATCTAAATGTGAAATGCTTTTTTTGATATTTTTCGATTCAGTAAGAAAAAAGTAGAGAGCGGCGGTGAAAATAAAAAGCCCTAAAATAAAAGCAGGTAAATATCCGACAAAGGCGGTTGTATAGGTCACGAGGAATCGTCCCGCTTCGCTAAGCAAACTGCTTACGTCCGGAACAGTTTCGGGATCAATCCCAATTTTTTTGGCTAAAGCAATCCCATTGCTGAGTACAGAATTAAGAGCATTGTTTAACGAATTATAAATAGGAGTGTTCTGAACTCCGATCCGCGACACTTCTTGTGCCTTTACAATAATTCGGTAAACCACAAAACAAACGGGGAGTGAGACAATGAGAAAGAAGCCAAATATCAAAATAGCGGTCGACAGTTTGCGGCGCTTTTTTCGGGGAGCATATCGGCTCACAACTGGCTCAAGCGCAAATCCAAAAAGCCCCGCCAGCAAGATCGCCGTAAAAAATGGCGAGAACATAAAACCAAAACTTAAAAGAATCAGCGACGTCAGTGCAATTTTGGTGGCTTTGTGGCGTTCGATATTTGTCATAAACTAAAACCGACCTTTCAAGAACCCCCTAGGGGAGGCTCATAGCAGTTGGTCGGTTGTATCGCTCAGAAAGTTTTAAGGCAATCGTGCATCTTTGATGTGAAGGCGATTTTATTAGAAAAGGCTATTCGACAAGCTGGCGAATCTGGTCTTCGTTTTTGCGCTTTGATTCGACAAGTGTATTGATTTCTCTTTTAACTGTTGGGCTACTCGCCGGGCTTCGTTGAGTCATTCCAGTTAAAGATTCGATCTGCTGTTCGATTTTATGGTTTTCGCGTTCAAGCTCGCTCACTTTTTGACCCCGAGCCAGGGAAGATAAAAACTCAGTTTCTAAAAAGGCAGGGCAAACACCCTTGTTGTAAGAGAGTTGAGTCTTTCCAATGTGGAAGGCATTGTCGGGAGTGCAGTATTCGGACAAACCCGCATTACGGCCTTGAGAGTAAAGCTGATAAGGGTTTGAGGTCGCATTGAAGCCACAACCGCCGCCAAGTTTTGCGGGGTCTTTTGCCGGTTGACCTTGGGCCCCGTCACGACGGCCGGCTTCGTACCAGTCCATCCCAGAACAGTCCGAGAAATCGCTGTTTGAAGCACAGCCAACAGCACTAATTGCTAGAATTGAAAAAAGAAGACTTTTTAAACGCATCTTTAACTTGTAAAACCTAACTGCCTTTCACGTCTACCCTTGCGGCCTTTATCATGTCCTAGGGCTTGTGAAAAAAGCGAAGTATTGCACCGCATCAGAGACCATTGTATGGAACAAGGAGCCCTATGTCCAGCCCCCAAAATGAGAAACTTTACGGCGAACTCGAGATCGAAAACAACAAACTCGAACGCTTTGAAAACCGCACCCAGACCCGTCGTTATGAAGTCGACTTTTCGACTCCCGAGTTCACTTGTGTGTGTCCTAAAAGTGGATTTCCTGATTTCGCAACAATCAAAATTCGCTATATTCCGCACAAATGGTGTGTCGAATTGAAATCGCTCAAGCTCTATATCAACGGATTTCGCAATAAAAAGGTTTTCCACGAAGATGTCACAAATAACATCTTAGATGATCTCAAAACTTTACTTGATCCTTGGTACATCGAAGTCATTGGTGATTTTAATGTTCGTGGAAATATCAAAACGATCATTACGGCGCGACACGAAAAGAAGTAAGCAAAAAAAAAGACCACTTCACAGTGGTCTTTTAAGCAAGGCCCAGGGTCTATAGGGTTGTCTATATAACCGGGTTTGCTTTTTATCTTTACGAGAATTATGCCAGCTTAAATGCGACCTGTTGTTTTAAACTCGCAAGTTCAGTTTAGTTTTTAGCCACTGTCCAAAATAGTTTCAGTTTTTCTGGGTTTAAAAACTAGGGGCCTATTTAAAGCTTCCTTGTGCGGTGCTAACCCTTGGGCTAGGCTTTACTTCGGAGTCTCACCTTTAAGGTCAACCAAGGAGAATCAGCTTGAGCCAACAACCTGTTACAAGTCCTATCGAAAGCACAAGCAAAACTCTTGTGTTTCAAAAAGTGGCGATCTTTATTGATGCAGAAAACATTGAACTCTCAGGCCTAAAACATCACGAAGGCCGAACTGATTATAAAAAAATTCTCTCTCAGGTTGGTGACCGCGAGATTCTGCGGATTCTCTATTACAAACCTGTTTATAAAGAAATTTCGACTGAGTTTGAAAACTTCTGGAGCAGCTTAGGCGGCGAGATTCGTCGCCCCACAAAAAATGCGGATACTGTTTTAGTGATCGATGCGGTCACCATGGCCGACAAAATTGATGTGGCCATCATCTTAGGTGGAGACAAGGATTTCTTGCCACTCATGTGGTACCTACGCTCACGCGGCTGCAAAGTCGAAATCTGGTCATGGCCCGAAGCCACTTCGCCTGAAATGAAAGAAGCGGCCGATGTTTACTTTCCGCTGACGGCTGAATACGTTATGCCCGCAAAATCATCAGGCCGGGGCGGGGGCGGACGTTCTTCGGGCGGAGGGAGCAGCCGCACAACAAATGCGGCCCCTCGCGCAAGTAATTCGAATCCCCCAGCTGCTCGAAACGAAAATAAGCGC
>CAZDFM010000021.1:0-12415 GCA_964504465.1 uncultured Pseudobdellovibrionaceae bacterium
ACTGTTTTTATTGGAAGTGTTCTCGTATGGGACCTCAATCAAAAAGGCTATAAAGATCTTTGCCTCGTAGATGCTGTTCGTCCTACTGAGCGACCTCAAATTTTAACAGGAAAAACCTATTCTAGTTTTGTTCATCGCGATGATCTCTTTTCGAAACTGAAAGACCAAAACTTTGCAAAAGAAGTCACAGGCGTTTTTCACATGGGCGCATGTTCGTCGACCACCGAAATGGATCGTGAATTTTTAAAACGCGTGAACACAGATTATTCGATCGAACTTTTTAAGTTTTGTGCTGAAAGAGAAATTCCTTATATTTACGCCAGCAGTGGTGCCGTGTACGGAGACGGAAAACTTGGCTTTGATGATCAGTCCGATCCAAGCCAATTTAAACCACTCAATCCTTACGGCGATTCCAAAGTTGCTATGGATATTTGGGCTGAAGCTCAAAAAACTACTCCTCCCCGCTGGTACGGCTTAAGATTTTTTAATGTTTATGGGCCCAACGAGTATCACAAAGAAGATATGTCCAGTGTAGTGTACAAAGCTTTTCACCAGATTAAAAAAACCGGCAAACTTAAACTCTTCAAATCTCATAATTCTAACTATGGCGACGGAATGCAGATGCGAGATTTTGTTTACGTAAAAGATATCTCAAAATGGATGATTGAGTTATTCGAACAAAAGCATGTTGCCTCTGGAATTTATAATCTTGGCTATGGCAAAGCCCGCACTTGGTTAGATCTTGCGACCAACGTATTCAAGAATATGGGCAAAGACCTAAACATTGAGTGGATCGAAGTTCCTGCCAATATTCGTGACCAGTATCAGTATTTCACCGAAGCTAAAATGACCAAACTCTTAGGCCAAGGTTTATCGTCTCCTAAATGGGATATCGAAGCCGGCGTGAAAGATTACGTTACAAACTATTTAGCTCAAGACGAGAAGTGTATCTGATATGGAAGCTTCAATTCATCGCCTACCAAAACATTTAAGACGGTACGCGGTTGAACAGCATTACGAACGCTACACACCTGAGGACCAGGCCGTTTGGCGTTATATAATGCGCCAGCTTAATGCGTTTCTCTCGATTCATGCACATTCTTGTTATGTCGAAGGCTTACAAAAAACTGGTATTTCGCTAGAGAGCATTCCAAAGATTGAAGAGATCGACAAACGATTACGCGAATTTGGCTGGGGCGCGGTCCCCGTCAGTGGTTTTATCCCTCCAGCCGCGTTTATGGAATTTCAGAGTTTAGGAATTTTGCCGATCGCCTCAGACATGCGGACACTTGACCACTTACTTTATACGCCCGCTCCAGACATTGTTCACGAAGCGGCAGGGCACGCACCGATCTTAATTGACCCCGATTTTGCGGGTTACCTGAAACACTATGCCGAGATCGCAAGCAAAGCGATTATTAGCAAAGAAGATTTAGCTCAATACGAAGCCATTCGAAAACTCAGCGATGTTAAAGAGGCCCCCAACTCAACTCCCGGCGAAATTAGACAAGCTGAAGTTGAATTAGAGGAGGTAAACAAAAGTCTTCGCTTTGTTTCTGAAGCCGGACTGCTTTCTCGAATGAACTGGTGGACTGCCGAATACGGCTTAATTGGGAGCCTAGAAAATCCCAAGATCTTTGGAGCTGGATTACTCTCTTCTTTAGGTGAGGCTCGTGGCTCGCTTAAAGAGAAGGTTAAAAAAGTTCCGCTTGATGTGAGCTGCATTGAGTATTCCTACGATATTACTGAACCGCAGCCCCAACTTTTTGTGACACCAGATTTTAGAACTTTATATTCAGTGCTGGATGATCTCGCTGCAAAGATGTCCTTTAAAATGGGTGGAACCGAAAGCCTTAAACGCGCTCAACAAGCCGAAACGGTGAATACAGTTGAACTTGAAACAGGGCTTCAAGTATCTGGGCAACTGACGGACTTTCTTGCAAATCCACAAGGGCAAATTGAATTTTTAAAGTTCTCTGGCCCTTGCCAACTTTCGCTTAAGCAAAAGCAACTCAAAGGCCATGGGCATGAATATCACGCTCAAGGTTATTCCACTCCCCTCGGACCGATTAAGAAAATAAACAAAGCCTTGTCAGAAGCATCGGCCCAAGAACTCGAAAGCCTGCAGTTACAAGTTGGTAAACAAGTCCACCTTGAGTTTAGCTCGGGTTTTGAAGTTAGCGGCCTTGTTAAAGAGCTGTTCTTTGAACAAAACAAACTTTTACTCATAGCTTTTGAAAATTGCTCGGTAAAAAAAGGGAACCAAAGTTATTTCGGTCCCGCGGACCGTTTAAATTTTATTGATACAGATGAGTTTGTAGCGAGCCGAGTACCCACTAAAAAATATTCTAACGAAAAACTCCAGTTGTTTTCGTTTTACGAGCGGCTCGCGGCAGTTAGAAAAAATAAAGTCGAAAATGCTTTAGCTGAACTTATAGAATTGAACGATATTTACTACCGGGACTTTCCTCATACTTGGCTCCCAGCGCTAGAA
This sequence comes from uncultured Pseudobdellovibrionaceae bacterium, assembly GCA_964504465.1. Taxonomy (GTDB): domain Bacteria; phylum Bdellovibrionota; class Bdellovibrionia; order Bdellovibrionales; family UBA1609; genus CAZDFM01. Next base: position 2,495 of record CAZDFM010000021.1, read on the forward strand.
CTTTTAGAACAGGCCGTTAAGTTCCCTGAGCTCAAGATGCAGGCGCAAAAGCTCGAGACTCATCTCACAAAGATGGGTGGCTCACAGACACAAACCGAATGCATTGCTGATGGCCTGCGTCTTCTCACCGTACCGACTGTTGCTCTTCCACGAGAACTTTAGATGAAGCTACATATCGTATTGGTTCGCACCATGTATTCGAGCAATATTGGCGCAGCAGCACGCGCTTTAGCAAACATGGGTGGTGACAGCCTCATCCTCCTAGATCCACAGTGTGAAGTTAATTCTAAGGCGCGACAGGCGGCGGCAGGAGCGCAAGAGGCCCTGGCACGAAGGCGAACCTATAAAACTTGGGAAGAATTCTATTCTCACGAAGGAGAGGGGGTCAGATTAGGACTCACTCGTCGGGTCGGAAAAGGTCGAAAGATTTATCCCATCCGTGAAATCCTCACCAATTTAGAAGCGAACGAAAATTTTAAAGAGCATCCGCACATTTATCTTTTTCTAGGTCCAGAGGACACCGGTCTCAACGGAGATGATCTCGCATTTATGAACTATAATTGTGAACTTCCGATTTATGGAGAGTTCCAAAGTTTAAATCTATCTCAAGCTGCGCTGCTCACCTTGTTCGTTGTTAAAGATTTTTTCGAGAAATCACCTCCTGTGTCAAAAGCTAAGGAAGCGGCTGTCATGCCGACCTATTTTCCTGATCAAAGTATAAAGCGCTGGCTTACTGCGATGGGCTTTGATGTGTCGGCGCGAAAAGCGAGTGCTTACTTAACGCTTCGCCGTCTCTTTCTGCAAAATAATCCCACGCAACATGAGGTGCAGGTTCTAGAGTCTGTTTTGCAACAAAACATTCGTAAACTTGAAGACAGCAAATAGCTTCACAAACACTGCGATAACTTCACTTTATGTTTTTTTGGTTAAGGCATAGTCTACGGTTCTCTTGTCAAAGGATTGAACGTGGAGCTCTTAAACTACTATCAAAGCCGTAAACCCTTCGATGCTATCTCTACAACAAATGTTATGAGAGAACATCTTACAAATTTTTTACGCTCGCGAATCGAGCGAGATGCGGACGAAAATGTTGCCGACGATGTACTCGTGATTTCACCTACCAAAGCCTATCAGGGACGCAGTGGATATATAACTGTAAATAAAGAACTGCGCTCGCAACTTCAAGGAGCTCACTTCACTTTGGTAAAGTCTCGTTATTCAAATGATCGAGTCAGCTATGTTTGGAATGCAAATGGTCCATCTGTTAAAGTGGATGAAGGTTACTGCATGTCGATTTTTAGTAATGGAAAAGTGATCCAATTTAACTTAGATTATAAAGTGGTTTCGATTAAAAATAAATTGTGAGTGGAATAAAAATTAGTCTGCTTTTTTCTTAAAGAAATTCGAAATTGTACTCGTGATTTCATTCAGATCGATTGACGAACCTTTTTTCGCAACTTTTCGAGCCGTCGAAAGGCCCGAGATTTCACGGCGAGCATCTAAGAACGCAGCATCCAAAGCCAAAGCTTTATCGAAAGAAGCGTAAGCTCCGTCAAAGTCTCCCTCGGCTCTTTTTAGAAGTCCTGCTACGAGCTGATACTGAGGCGTACGTCTATCTTCAACAGGGATGGAGTCTAAGTTTTTTGTAACTTCTTGAAGCTTAGTCGCATCGGGACGATCGCCCATTGCTTTAAGCTCTCCCCAACATAAATAAACCAGGTGATTCGAATTTGGGTAAAGCTCATAGGCTTGGCGTAACTTCGGCATCGCAACGCCCACACGGCCTTTCTTTAGATGATTAAGCCCTTCCTCTGCATAGCCCTCGGCTTGCATTTGTCGTCCGGCTTCGTTTTGTTTGAGCTGACTATAGAATCCCTCACGTTTAATTGGATCCGTTAAAACGTCATTAGCCGCACTCACCAACGAAAATACTGCTGTCACTGCCGTTCGAACTTCTTCAGGAGCCGTTGGAGGAATGGAATCGGGATGATTAGCTTTTGCAAACTCTTTATAGATCTTTTCAATTTCAGTGGGCTTCATCGCTGAACTTGCGCCGAAATAGCGAAAGATCTCTTCAAAGTTTTTACCGGTAATTTCATCACGAATTTTCATCATTCGTTTACCGTATTCTTCGGCACCAGCCACAGCCTTTACATCATCAAAATAAATAAGGCGCGCGAGTGCGAGTAAATGAAGAATACGATAGAAAGTCTCTTGTTTATCTCCAACCGTATTCAAAATATCTTCGAGGTTTAAGTCCCCTTCTATGAGATTCTTTACATCAGGAATTTTGCGCAGTAACGACGCTTTTAATGCCGGATGTGATTCTGAATACTGTGGGTTTTTGCGAATTGGAAATGTTAGCCAAGGTTCATAGAACGACCGTAAAAAATCAATATCGAGCTTCTCGACGCCTTCTTCAAAGAGAGGGATTATCTCGGCGATTTTAATTTCAGCTCCGTTTTCACGGATTCGGTCAGGCACTAGGTTGAGCTTTACAGTCTCTTGCGAAAAGAGTGATTTCAGTTCGGTTAGTACCTGTTGATTTTTAATCGTAGGGATGAAGTGTGGGCTCAAAAGATTTTCTTCAACCAAATTTACTAGAAGATCACCTTTTACTTTTTTTGCTTTGTAATCTTGCATCTCTTCGGAAGTCATTATTTCTCGGCCGACAAGAATAGATTCCGTGACGGTGCGTGAGTCTGGCCCGTCAAATTTAATGATCTCGCCTTTTTTAAATGACACTCCAAAGATTCCACCATTAGCATCAGCCAAATTTAAATGACCGCTAAATTCTGCAGACATTAATACAGAAACAATCACTGGCAGCTCATAGCCCTTAAGTTCTTCGATTACTTCAACCGCTTTAAGCTGTTCACGTGCAGAAAGAGTTTGTTTTGAGAGAAATGAATTTAATGTGATCTCTGCGTTTGCAACTTGGCTTCCAACTGCTTGCTCGATGATAGAGCGCATTTCTTTTGTATCGAAGGGCTTTGAAAGAAAACGAATTGCGCCAGTTTTTTTAATTGCTTCAGTTGCAAAAGCTTTATCTTTAAAGATCCCACTTGTAAGAACAACTGGGCTATCGCCAAATCGGCTCTCTCTAAATTGCATCACAAGATCAACACCGCTCATTTTTGGAAGCATGCAATCTACAATGGCCATTTGTACGGGCTTTATTTTTACGAAGTTAAGAGCTTCATCGACTTTTGAAACGGCAGCGCCTTTAAAACCCATTTTCTTAACAAGCTCGAGCAGCGAACTTGATAAGGACGGATCATCTTCGACGATAAGAATTTGAATTTCGCTCTTTTTCATTACACTTACTTTTCGGAATAAACTTAGGCGAACTGAATAGTTAGCGAAGTGGGACTGGCTGAATGTCTAGGCCAGGTTTAACTTTTATCTTCTGGATGGTGCTTCTTCCAAGCTTCTTTGAGGCGCTTAGTCAGAATCTCAATATTAAACGGCTTTACGACGTAGGCGCTTACGCCCGACATGGCAGCTTCTATTACCGCACCTTTCTCGCTTTCAGTGGTCACAAGAATAAAAGGAATTTCTTTAAACTTCTCGGTCTTTCTAAAAACCTTGAGAAACTCTAATCCACTTTGGCCCGGCATGTTCAAATCAGACAGCACCAAGGCGACAGGAGTAGGAGTATCTGCGAAATGATTTAACTTTGAAAGAGCTTCGGCGGCATCTTCGGCGGTCGACATTTTTTGAAAGCCTAATTTTTGTAAGCTGTCGACAATCACACGGCGGATATTTAATGAATCATCCACAACAAGGATGTGCGTCTCTTTAGGAAACATTCTCTGACCTCTTCAATTAGTACTTTACTCAGAGTAATAGACTTATGCCGATTTGGCTATCTGAGGTTTTAATTCTGTGACTGGAATTTCGAGGCAGAGTTTACTGCCCTGACCAAAGGTCGAATCGATCCATACTTTTCCACCCAAAGCTGTCACTTCATAACGAATTGCATCCATGCCAATGCCTCGTCCTGAGAATTCGCCAACACCTTCTCGAGTACTAAAGCCTGGATGAAATACCAGCTGCATGATTTCATGTTCAGATAACTTTTCAACTTCAAGGCCTGCAATTTTTTGTTTTGCCCGTTTACTAAGCGCTTCGGTGTTGAGACCACCACCATCATCGGCAATTTCAATTTTCACCCAATTCGGGCGAGGTAAATAGCGAGCCGTGATCTTAATAGTACCGAATGGTTCTTTGCCAAGCATCTCGCGATCTTCCGGAGATTCGATGCCGTGATCAACAGCATTCCGAAAAGAATGAACTAAGGAAGAAAACAGCGGTTCGAGATGTTTCGCGTCGACTCTCACGTCATCACAATCAAAGATCAGTGGATGAATCTTTTTACCTAAATGCGAAGCCACATTTGCCACTACGGCGTCGTAATGCCGGAGCATATTCACGAGAGGAAGTCTTAAGAAGTTCAATTCAAACTCTTCCATCAGTTGGCGAGAGTTGCTACTGTGCTCAAGAGTTTTTAAGAACTTACGAAGTTCGCCTTCTGTAAATTCATAATTGCGGCCACCTTTTAGATTAATAGCATCAAATAGTTTGGAGTTATCTTGCAAGAATTGGTGATAGCAAGACTTTAAAGATTCGAGAGACTCTTGCAGTCCGCTAATTTCGGTTTCAGTTGGAACAGCTTGAAGACTCTGAAGCAATTGCTGGCTTACACGCGAAGCCAAACGAATCGGTTCCGCCGAAAACGCCCCAGCCTCGCCCTCTAAAGTATGTAAGAGGCGAAATACTTGGTCTTTATCAAGCTTATCTACACTCACTAATTTCTGAGTCTTCAGAATAATCTCTTCAGTGCTTTCTATAAACTTTGAAAACTGATCGCGGCTCGTCACCAATTTTAGAATCATTTCAGCGTATTTTTTTTCTTTTTCAAGAGCTAAATTTGCTTCGAATTCTGCTGTTCGATCTGTCGCTACAAGCACCATGTTTGTAAAAGCACCGGCCTCACTACGAATCGGGAAATAATCTAATGTAATGTGTTTGCCTTCAGAGTGGGCGTAATTTTGAGGCGCAAGAGATTTAAGACTGTCGAAAGGTAAACTCTCAGAGTACGAAGCTTTAAGCCACATTCTAAATTGCTCTTGCTCATCTCCAGAAAGTTTCAATACTTCCCAAGCAGGACGTCCTGAAGGATTGTTTTCGAGCACATTTAAACACGCTTTCGTGAAAATATTCGAACAGACACCTTCTTGATCAAAAACCAAGAAGCCTTGTCCTAAGCTGTCCATCATTCCATTTAGCATTTGGTTGGCTGAGCTTAACTCTTGGGTTCTAGCTGCAACCATTTTTTCTAGGTCTTTTGAATACGCTTCTAACTGTGCTCGAGCTTTCTGTAGTTGTAAAATTACATCTTCTTTTTGCTCAAGTTCGCCCTGATATTTTCGATGTAAGGTCTCTTCAAGAGTCACATCATGCAGGTTTATAACCCAAAACGAACTTTGTTCGGTTTTATAAGGCTGAATTGATACCTGGATTTTACCGGCTTTTTCCTTGCCATGAAGCCGGTAATCCATTTCGGTCCAAGGGCAGGGATCTTCAAGTCCAAGAGAGCCCTCGTTTACGAACAGTTGTGGATCACCTAGAGCCACTACTTCATTAATTTTTTTGCCTTTGCCCATGAGTCGACGAACAGACGAGTCAAACAGCAGAGCCGCCGCATTGTTACAGTAAATAATGCTTCGCTCCTGATCTAAAACCACTATCCCGTCATAAGAAGAGTCAAAAAAACTAAAGTCCATATTACCTATTTAAAAATTTAAAGTATTTGGCCTCAATTACATCCATCTCCATAAACTCACCGGACTCATCGTCTTTCACTTCTTCTGGCGCAAAAACTTCGCCGCCCTTTACTTCTTTACCTTCAGTAAACAAGACCATTTTCTCATTTCCTGAAGATTCGCAGTAATACGGGACATAAAAGCTTTCTACTTTTGCTTTCTCTGGCAAGAAGCCCGCAACCATATTAATCTGGTCCACGATAATTTTTGGGCAATTTTTAAAAGTGATCTGAGCACTTTCGTTCGCGGTACGGATCCAATTAATCCATTCGCGAATGCCGCAAGAATTGATAGCTTTCACTTCCTGAAGATCTAAAGTGATCTGAGAGACCGCTCCGATTTCAGACCCCGCGAAGCTAGCATCTTCATCTATGTTTCCTTTAAGGGCAATCGTTGCAGATTGTCCCTCGATTTTTTTGTCTATGCTGAAAGACATAATTCACCTCTCGTACTTAATCTGTATAATGTATGTTTTTTGGTAATTCTGCTCTTACTCGGTTACTCATTTTTAATGGGATCGAACAACAAATAATTGTCGCATATCCCTTGTCGATAGCGGCATAGTAGCTTGCAGAAGCTGAGTATACCATATAGCTACCAATTCCTGCTCCACCTTTGCCCATGTTCATAGTCTTATCTACACCGTCGGTGTAACACTTTCGTATGCGACCAAAAAGTGTATTGAGGTTAAGTGAGCCAAATGGATCACGCACCCCCACAATGATACGTTCAGAATCCAAACCTAAAAACGCTTCACCAAAATGAGGATCTGGCATTGCCGTTTGTAAGTCATTTCGATTGATGTTTTGGTTCGTAGCAGAATTCAGATTTGTAAACGGGGCATTAAATACCGCGTTCGTAAACAATTCGTCTAGCACACCACAAATGTCGGCAATTAAAACAGATGACTTTACGATTGCCGAGAGACATTGGGTTACGTCTTCTAATGCTTTGTTTTTTTCACTCGCGCGGTTAAATTTAATCGACCATTTTTGAAAATCTGCTTCTTGCTTTACTGCTGCTTGGCTCGGATCGAGAATTGCGGCTAGAGGTTTTTCAATAAATAAATTGGGAGTCAGTAACATTAGGCTTGCAGTGTTGAGTTCTTTCTCAAAACAAATGTTTCCTTCTTGAACGATATGCTTAAACTGATGGTTCAAAACGAGATCTAGCAAAGGAGAAGGTTCCATGTTGTTACCTACTCCAACAGCTGCTTGATATGAGTGTCCTGGTTTCACTTCCGCAACATTTTGCAAGACCACTTTATCTCGCCATGATGCAAGAATTAGGTCCTTTGGATTCGACACGGGTCCCTCGTCTTGGTTAATGATCTTCTTTGCGGCGCTCATGAAGCCTTCCTGTACTCACACAAGAACAGAGTCACGTCATCAATCAAGGGTGAGTTCTGTCTGTATTCACTAATATCAGCTTTTAACATATCCATTTTAGCTTTAGCGGTTTCACCAGTATCTACAGCTCGCATAAGAGATTTTACGAATTCGCGTTCGCCCCAACCTTCACCTTTTGAATTATGAACATCCATAACTCCGTCTGTATAAAAACAAAGTGCGTCGCCTGGCTGAAGTTCTACGGTCACTTCTTCGTAGGTCGTTCCAGACCGGTCACCTAAACGGGGTCCAACCCCTTCCATTAATGGCAATAGATCTTTCTTTTTTAATTTCTGCCCATCTTTACGACGTAATAAATAAGGCGGATCGTGGCTGGCACTTGAATACGTCATTACGTTTGAATCAAGGTCGATACACGCAAGAAAGAACGTCATCATGATTTTACCCTTAGAGGTTTCTCTAATGGCTTGATTCATAATTTGCATACCTTTTGCGGTCGTCATATCAGGAAGTGTCTCGATGATTGCGGCAGCTGAACGTGCGGCGCTCGTAATCAAAGCCGCCGGTGTTCCGTGCCCAGTAGCATCACCAATCCATAGAAATAAACGATTTCCAATTTTGCAATAGCTCCACCAGTCACCACCGCACTCAGAAGCAGGCTCGAAATGTCCGGCAATATCAAAAGGACCAAAGCTAGACTCAGCAGCAGGAAAGAAGGTGTCTTGTACCGTTTTAACCGTTGCAAGTTCGGTTTCCATTCGAGCACTTTCAGCGGTAGCAGAAAGGAGCCTCGAAACCTCTTCGGCCATCCAATTAAAGCTTTCAGCAAGTCCGCCTACTTCGTCTTTACTGCGAGCAGTAACACGCACGTTAAAGTCACCTTGACCAATTTTTTGAGTTGCTTCGTAAAGCTCTCGTAAAGTTGATGTGAGTGAAATCGAAGCAAAAACTGAGAGCATAACTGTACCCGATAAAAGTGCGATAAAAAACAGGATGGATTTTGATACCATCAAGTCAACCGCACGAAGTGCTTCGCTCTTTCCGACAATAGACGCAACTGAGAGTCCGCCTACATTAAGTTTTGAATACGATAAAAGTAAAGTTTGGTCCTTCGTGTCTTTTACTTCGGCGGTACCTTCTGGAGTTTTACTCTTGATGATTGGCTCAAACAGAGCGGATAAATCTGAAGGACTCATAGTCTCGCCAATATCCGATGGCGCCATTGAAACAGTACCTTTTGAGGTCACTAGAAAACTCTTATATAATGTCGCGTTGGCAAACGCATCGACGAGATCTTTTGACCTATAAAGCGAAACCAGAATTATATGGTTTGTATCTTTCTCACCAATTCTGTAACCGATCGCGATGTGCTGATCCGAACCCTGAAATCTTTCAAATACAGTTTGGCTCTCAAGCGAAGCCATCTTGATATGTTCAACTAATGAGGCATTGGTTCTAAATTTCTCGGCGGCGTCATCGCCCTTATGTAAATCACCTAGCGATACATATTTACCGTCTGAGGTTTTTTGAAAAAGCATTAAGACTTCAACACGAGACTGTTTTAAGAATAAATCTTGAGAGAGTTCAGTGAATTTTTGAGCGTCATAATCGTACCGTTCTACAACCGGCTTTACCGCGTTTAAGTACGAATCAAACTCAACTTGAATCTGGTTTGCAAGTGACCTTGAAGCCGCAACGCTCGAATCAAAAACGTAAGCGACTTTGTCTTTTTCAAAAAGATTTGTGGCCATCAGTAGGTACGACGCAAGACTGATCAGCGGCAGCACGGTTAGTACTGCCAGGAGCTTGTAACGCAGAGACATGCCAAGACTTTGAGTTTTCATTCAAATTTCTTTTCGGGCTTTTCTTCGGCTATCTTTTGATCCTTGAGAAAATCTAGACCTTGGTCAGTAGGCTAGAACCCGTGTCTAAGCCGATATGCCATATAAGGATAGGTGTATGCTTTTTAGGGGCTTTAAAACTACAGACCGATGGATTGTCGGAATCGCGGCAGCAGTATTTTTGTTGTCGTTGATTTTCACCATCGACGATAAGTGGCTCATACGTCTTCACTCGCAAGATGTAAGCGGGCTAAAGCCTATGGGAACAATCTCGTCGTCAGAGAACGATGTACGTCGACGCTTCAAGATCGCCATGACTTGGCTTCCTATCTCAAAAACCGATCCAGTTTATCAAGGCGATAGGATTTTCACGGGTGAATCTTCGAGCGCGACCATTCTCACTAATTCTGGCGAAGAAATTTTTATTGCCGCAAATTCGCTTGTAGTAATTAACACGCTCGAAAATTCGATTATGTTGAGCATTGATTACGGATCGGTAAAAGGCCGAGTCGACAAAGACACAAAGCTCTTAGTCGCTTCAAAAGATGGCGTAACAGAATTTTCTGGAGAAGCTGCGCTCTTCGACTTAGAAGTTAAAGAAGGCAAAGCGCTTAAAGTTAACGTTCTCCAAGGGCAAGTACAGATAAAATCCGCCAAACAAACAACTGTACTCACGAAAGACTCGACTACTGAACTAAATGCCCCTACGAAAGCGATCAATCCACTTTCACAAACTCAGCCTAAATCTCAAGCTCAAGAGGCAGCGGTCGAGCTAGAAAAGAATAAAATTCTGCCACCAGTACTTGTTTGGCCAAAGCCCAAGGAGCTCATTGCAAGAAAAGTTGGAGACCCTTCTGTCCTTCCGCTTCAATGGCTAGGCAAATCAGAGTTAGGTTGGGAAGT